>NZ_JASPHM010000058.1:0-211 GCF_030229215.1 Corynebacterium sp. MSK150 | reverse complement strand
GGAAACCAAAAAGTTGAACACAATCACATGCCAACCAATCCATCTCAATGCAGCCGAAACACCAAACAGCATTCAAAAAGGTACGTGTTCCACATACCCAACCGGCACACACCAACCAACAAACCACTAAGCCTGCTGGCAGACAAACCAATCAACACACAACCATGCACACAAAAAATAAAAAGTACATTGGCACACTATTGAGTTCTCA
>NZ_JASPHM010000057.1:0-219 GCF_030229215.1 Corynebacterium sp. MSK150 | reverse complement strand
TCAGAGCACTTGGTCGGCGGATGGTCGAGGAAATGGCGTAAAGGTGGCGATGAGGCACTAAAACCGAAGCCGAAGGGAAGGCCCAAGGGTTCGGTCACGCCGAAGCCGCTTTCGGAGGAAGCGAAGCTGCGTCGCCAGATCACGCGGTTGGAAGCGGAAAACGCATATCTAAAAAAATTGCGGGACTTGAGGAATCAGGGACACGCCTGAAGGTCCAGG
>NZ_JASPHM010000056.1:0-233 GCF_030229215.1 Corynebacterium sp. MSK150 | reverse complement strand
TTCTCCATGACCGCGTTGTCGTAACAGTTGGCTTTACGCGACATTGACTGAACACCACCGTTATCATGAATCAGGTTGCGCCAGGACGAATGCTGGTACTGGAAACCTTGATCGGTATGCATCATCCACCCAGGCTCAGGCGTACACGTTTTAATTGTCTTAGTTAAAGAATCGGCGGTAAACGCTGTCGACGGCGATGTAGCCACGGTGTGGGCAACGATTGAACGGTCGAA
>NZ_JASPHM010000055.1:0-233 GCF_030229215.1 Corynebacterium sp. MSK150 | reverse complement strand
TTCTCCATGACCGCGTTGTCGTAACAGTTGGCTTTACGCGACATTGACTGAACACCACCGTTATCATGAATCAGGTTACGCCAGGACGAATGCTGGTACTGGAAACCTTGATCGGTATGCATCATCCACCCAGGCTCAGGCGCACACGTTTTAATCGTCTTAGTTAAAGAATCGGCGGTAAACGCTGTCGACGGCGATGTAGCCACGGTGTGGGCAACGATTGAACGGTCGAA
>NZ_JASPHM010000054.1:0-241 GCF_030229215.1 Corynebacterium sp. MSK150 | reverse complement strand
ACGCCCAGCAGCGTGGAGGTAGTCACCGGACCCCAGCCACCGCCACCGGTGGAATCCACCAGACCACCCAGAGCACCCAAGAATCCTAAAAATGGTGTGGAATATTCCGCCTTTTTTGCCAGCTTGCGCTTCGTGCGCCCTTGGCTAAATCGCCACACCAGGTTTGCCCCGATGGCCACCAGCACGACTGCGGTAATCGGCTGCGCCTTATCCAGTGGCAAATTGGATAAAAACATTGCCC
>NZ_JASPHM010000053.1:0-250 GCF_030229215.1 Corynebacterium sp. MSK150 | reverse complement strand
GTCAACAAGCCTTATGGTCAGGCACAAAAAAGGGGGATAATGCCCCAGACACCCAACAATGCACCAACATACAAACAACAATTACTTTTCACTGTGCATGGACAACGTGTGTCACAAAGCGCCATTCAAACACTTGGTCATGTCTCATAAGGTGTGTGTTTCACCCGGACAATTTTTCAATAATAAAAGTTGGCAGTATGACACTCGCATACTCAACCAACCACAGGGTGCAACTGCACCCACAAATAAA
>NZ_JASPHM010000052.1:0-256 GCF_030229215.1 Corynebacterium sp. MSK150 | reverse complement strand
CATACAAACATTATTTTTTAATCAACTGTGCATGGACAACGTGTGTCACAAAGCGCCATTCAAACACTCGGCTTGCCACTTAGGTGTGTGTTTCACCCGGACAATTTTCAATAATAAAAAGGCCGGCAGCATGACACTCGCATACTCAACCAACCACAGGGTGCAACTGCACCCACAATAAAGCTCCTTAGAAAGGAGGTGATCCACCCGCACCTTCCGGTACGGGTACCTTGTTACGACTTCGTCCCAATCGCCG
>NZ_JASPHM010000051.1:0-271 GCF_030229215.1 Corynebacterium sp. MSK150 | reverse complement strand
CTTTTGCATCGATCAGATTCCACGAGCGTTCCCGGCAATTCTATGAACGAAAACGCAAAGAAGGCAAAAGACACAACACCGCAGTCGTCGCACTCGCACGCCGACGCCTCAACGCTCTCTTCTCCATGATGCGAAACGGCGAGCACTACCGAGACATCTCTACAGCTCAGGAGGCTGCAGCAGCCTAAAGCCAACAGACCCCCATCCAAGCCGATTGCACAGCAAGCCCAACCGGCTCCTCAAGGTACCCAAAACAACATCTACGAGACGA
>NZ_JASPHM010000050.1:0-272 GCF_030229215.1 Corynebacterium sp. MSK150 | reverse complement strand
AACAAGCATCGCTACGGCTACCGACGAGTGCTACTTGACCTGCGCAACCAGGGGTGGGTGGTCAACCACAAGCTCGTCTACAAACTCATGAGCGAAATGGGGCTTCGAGCCAAGGTCCGCCGGCGCAGGCCATATGTTTCTTATAACGGGACGATCAGCCACATTGCCGACAACACGCTTGACCGCAAGTTCACCCCAGATAAGCCAAATACCGTCTTTGTTAGCGACGTCACCGAGTTCAGGGTCGCAGGCCGCAAGGTCTACCTGTCACC
>NZ_JASPHM010000004.1:0-152777 GCF_030229215.1 Corynebacterium sp. MSK150 | reverse complement strand
ACCAACGCCCTCACACAAACCGGTAGCATCAAACCAAACTAACCATCATCGTTGCAACGACCCCTAGAATCCGCCCCACCGGAGGTGCGCGCAGAGCTACCGCGAGTAGTTGATGCCGCCTGCGTGGACTTTTGCGGGCAGAAGAAAGCCTCCCGCGGCTTAGCCTGTTGGGTTTGCCGCGGGAGGCTTGAGCGTAGTGCGCTAGAAGCTTGTAGTGCTTTTACTTCTCCCAGCCGATATCTTCCTTGGGAAGGACGGCGAAGCCGTTAGCGCCATAGTTAGCTAGGCCCTTCTTCACACCGACCATCTGTGGGCCGTTGGCGAAGGGGAGGATGCCGTAGTGACCAAAGGCCTCCGACTCGAGTTCATTGACGCGGTCGATCTGCTCGTCCTTGGTTGGCAGGTTCTGCAGCTCCTCAATCTTCTTATCGAATTCCTTGGTGCCGGTGCTCGACATGTTCAGCGTGGAATCGCTGGCGTAGGTCTGGCCAAAGTAAGCGACGCCAAACGGGTCAGAGGAGGTAAACGCGGAAAGGAAGAGGTCGAAATCTCGCTCCGAGGTTACCTTGGAGAACTCGGACGAAGGGCGCTCTTCAATCTTGAGGTCAACGCCGACGTCCTTGAGCATCTTCTGCACTGCTGCGGCGAGGGACTTTGACACTTCATCGTCACCGATGAGGATATAGCGCAGGGAGAGCTTTTCGCCGTCCTTAGCGTATATACCATCGTCGCCTTGCTGGTAGCCGGCGTCTTCTAGCAGCTTCTTGGACTGCTCGGGATCGAACTTGATGACGTCCTTGATATTGTCCTTGTAGCCCTCCTGAGTGGAGTAGAGGGTAAGGGAGCCCGGCATCTCTTCTTCGTAGCCCAGGCCGTTGTAGCGGATTTCGGCCAGCTGATCGCGGTCGATGGCGGAGAAGACGGCGTGGCGTACGTCCTCGTCCTTGAGCTGTGGTGCCTTGGAATTGAGGGTGAAGATGACGTTGGCGGGGCGCAGTGCGGCACGGACATCGATGGCATCGCCCATCTCGCCAGCGATGGTGAGGCTGTTCTTGTCGGCCACACCGGCGGCGTCGATTTCGCCGGCTTGGAAGGCGTTGATGGTGGCCTGGGATTCCATAACGCGGTAGCTAACCTTCTTCAGCTTCGGCTTATCGCCCCACCACTTCTCGTTGGGCACGAGGGTAAGGGTGCCACCCTTGAAGTCCACGTTGTCTACCTTGAACGGGCCAGCGCCGTACTGCGGGTTCAGCTTGCCCAGATACGCCTTGTCGAATTTTTCTGGGCTATCGATGGCGGGGTGGAGAAGCTCGTTGAAGAGGCCCTGCCACCACGGGTAGGGGCCGTCGAAAGTGACAACGACATCCTTGTCGGTAGCGCCCTTCTCCACAGAGGTAATGCGCTCAAAGCCATCGGTGGCGTTTACCTGGACGTCTTCATCCTTGCCGTTGTTGAAGCGCCAGGTATTTTCAAAGGCATTCCAGTCAATGGGCGTGCCATCGTTGAAGGTGGCATCCTTGTTGACCTTGAAGGTGACGACGGTGTTCTCGCCCTTCTTATCTTCCTTGACATCATCGATGTAGTCGGGGTTTGGGGTGTAGTTTCCCTCGCCGTCGTACAGTGCAAGCTGTGGGTTGTACCAGCCCCAGACCGAACGGGTATCGGTGGTCATGTTGGCGTGGAACATGTTTTGCTGCTCAGTGAGTTCGTTGAGGGCGAGGGTGAGCTCGCCGTCGTCCTTGAGCTCGTCGCGGGACTTTTCGTTGTAGTCGCCGGCCGGATTAACCTCGATGTCGAGGCCGCCGACTGCCTTGGAGGAGTCGTCGTCCGAGTTGGCGGCGCAGCCGGTGAGGGCGAGGGCTGCGGCGGAGAGGGTAGCTACGGTAGCAATCCGGAAGCGGGTGAACTTTTTCATGGTGGGGTTTCTCCTTGAGTGAGAGGAAAGTGAAGGTTGCGGTAGCGGGTTAAGCTGCCACAGCAATTCAGGTGTGAGGTTTACTATATATAACGCGCGCTGTGTAGCGGGTCACTTTTGGGAAATTGGTGAGGCATTCGCTGGACCGGGGTTGCGTCGCCTGCGGGCAGCCTCCGGATCCGGAATCGGAATGGCATCCAGGAGCTTCTTGGTGTAGTCCGCTTGGGGGTTTTCGAAGATGTCATCGGTTGGCCCGGACTCTACAAATGAGCCCTTGTACATGACGGCCACCCGGTCTGAAAGGTGGCGCACCACGGACAGGTCATGGGCGACGAAAAGGTAGGACAGGCCCAGCTTTCGTTTGAGATCTTCGAGCAGGTTGATGACGCCAGCCTGGATGGAGACGTCGAGCGCGGAGACGGGCTCGTCCAACACCAACACCGAAGGGTTCGTGGCCAGCGCGCGGGCGAGGCCGATGCGCTGGCGTTGGCCGCCGGAAAAGTGGCTGGGGAAGCGATCCAGCTGAGAGGAGTCCAAACCGACAAGGCCCATGAGCTCGTTCACGCGGGCGTCCACGTCGCCGTCGTAGCCTAGGGAGTTGAGTGGTTCGGCGATGACCTCGCGCACGGTCAAGCGCGGGTTGAGGGAGCTCATCGGGTCCTGGAAGACAATCTGGATGTCCTTGCGGGCCTCGCGGCGCTCGGAATTGCTCATCCCGGCCGCGTCCTTCCCGTTGAGCACGACTGCGCCGTTTTCGGGCTTTAAGTCCATGATTTCCAGCAGGGTGGTGGTCTTGCCGCAGCCGGACTCGCCCACGATGGCCATGCATTCGCCCTTGCGAATATCAAAGGTGAGGCCGTCCACTGCCTTGACCGTGCCTACGCGGCGCTTGACCAGCGCACCCTTGGTGAGCGGGAATTCCTTGCGCAGGTCCGTGACCTCCAGGGTGGTGGGGCGCTCCTCGCGGGGGATACCGGCCATGACGTCCTCCGCGAGCTGCGGGGGTGTGAACATGAGCTCGCCGCCGATTTTGCGGTCGTGGATCTCGGGCGCGCGCAGGCAGGCGCTTTGGTGCGAGGGGGCGTCGTCAAGCGGGATAAGCGGCGGCTCGCCGTCGGAGCAGGCGGGCTGCGCTACGGGGCAGCGCGGGGCAAATTGGCAGCGCTGCTTGAGGTCCACCAGCACCGGCGGGCTGCCCACGATGGGCGTGAGCGGCTCTTCTGCTGACACGTCCGGGCGGGGCGTGGAGCCGAGCAGGCCCACGGTATAGGGCATGCGGGGTTGGGAGAAAATGGTATCCACATCACCGCGTTCCACGGGCCGGCCGGCGTACATGACCATGACATCATCGGCCGTTTCTGCCACCACGCCCATATCGTGGGTAATCATGATGGTGGCGGCGCCGGTTTCGCGCTGGGCGAGCTTAATGACGTCCAGAATCTGCGCCTGAATGGTTACATCCAGCGCGGTCGTGGGCTCATCGGCGATGAGCACGCGCGGATTATTGGCGATTGCGATGGCAATGACCACGCGCTGGCGCATGCCGCCCGAGAACTCGTGCGGGAAGGACTTCAGGCGCAGGTGCGGGTCGGGGATGCCCACGAGGTCGAGCAGCTCCGTGGCCTCTTTGAGGGCCTGCTTCTTGCCGACGTCCCTATGGGCCTGAATTGCTTCCACCAACTGCGATCCAATATCGAAGACCGGGGTGAGCGCGGAGAGCGGATCCTGAAAGATCATGCCTATGCCGTTGCCGCGGATCTCGGACATCTGCTTGTCGCTGAGACCGAGCAGCTCGCGGCCGTCGAACTTTACAGACCCGGTGATCTTCGCGTAGTCCGGCAAAAGCCCCATGATGGACATGGAGGTCACGGACTTACCGGAACCGGATTCGCCCACGATGCCGAGCGTGCGGCCAGGGTAGAGATCAAAATCCACGCCACGGACCGCGGAGACGGATCCGGCTTCGGATGGGAAGTTTACGCGCAGGTCTGTGACGGATAAGACGGGCGAGGTCATGCTTTACCTCCGGAATTCGAGTTGGGGTCGAGCGCATCGCGCAGGCCATCGCCAATAAAAGCCATGGACACGGTGAGCAAGGTCAGGGTTGCGGCAGGGAAGTAGAACAGCCACGGGGAGGATTGCACGGCGGCGGTGCCGCCCTGCAGGAGGGTGCCGAGGGAGACGTCGGGAAGCTTGACGCCCAACCCCAGGAAGGACAGGGCTGTCTCGGAGCCCACGGTGCCCACCACGCCGAAGACGAACTGGATGATGAGTAGCGAACCAATATTGGGAATGACGTGGCGCACGATGGTGCGCAGCTTGGACACGCCCATGTAGCTCGCCGCGCGGACGTAGTCTTGCTCGCGCACCGTAAGCGCCAGCGACCAAATCACGCGGGCCTGGTACATCCAGCCAAAGAGGATGAGTACGACGATAAGTAGCTTCCAGTCGCCGCCGGAATCCGCCACTACCAGTGCGATGAGCAGGAAGGTAGGGATGGACAGCAGGAAGTGAATGACGGCCAGCACCGCCTTTTCGGCGATGCCTCCCCACAAGGCTGCAGCGGATCCGATGAACGCGGAGATGACCAAGGTGGCCAGTGACACCACGATGGCGATGGTCAGGGACCTGCCTAAACCGTGAATGGTCTGGGCATAGAGGTCATTGCCGGTGTCATTCGTGCCAAACCAGTGCTCGGGGCTCGGCGGCTCCGACAGCGCAAGGAAGTCCGGCTCGGTGTAGTCCCACTTGG
Organism: Corynebacterium sp. MSK150; assembly: GCF_030229215.1. Classification (NCBI taxonomy): domain Bacteria; kingdom Bacillati; phylum Actinomycetota; class Actinomycetes; order Mycobacteriales; family Corynebacteriaceae; genus Corynebacterium; species Corynebacterium sp. MSK150. The sequence continues at coordinate 148,110 of NZ_JASPHM010000004.1, read as the reverse complement.
CAAAGAAGCCGCCAAAAAGCGCCGCAAGGACCAAGAAAGCCAAGATGATAAGACCCAAGGTGGCCAGCTTATTGCGGAAGAAGCGGCGCAGGTACAGCTTGTAGCGCGAGGTGCCACGGGGCATCTGCTCCAGGGTGGCTACCTGCTCAGCCTCGGCGGGGGAGAAGGGGTCTCCCGTAGTGACCTCGCTGTGTGTGGTGATTTCCCCGCGGGGTTCCTGCTTGAAATAGTTGCGGTCTTTAGATGGGGTCATTTAGCTCACCCTCACTCGTGGATCAAGCGCGACGACAACCAGGTCCGCCAATACCGCGGAGATGGCCGTCATGGCGGCGCCAAAGGCAGCGACAGCCGCTGCACCGTTGACGTCGTTCTTGCTAATGGTCTCGATGAAGTACTGGCCCATGCCGTTCCAGCCAAAGATGCGCTCGGTCATCACCGCACCGGTGAAGATGCCCGGGATGGAAAAAGCCACCGAGGTTGCCACCGGGATGATGGAGGTGCGCAGTGCGTGCTTGCGAATCGCCTGTTGGCGGGTCAAGCCCTTAGCGCGGGCGGTGCGCACATAGTCCGCATCCAAGTTATCCAGCAGCAAGGTGCGCTGGGTCATGTGATAGCTGGCGTAGCTAATGAAGACCAGTGAAATGGTGGGAAGAATCAAGTGCTGAGCGGAGTCTACCAGCTTGGGAAAGAAACCTTCCACGTCCAGCGAATGGGAGCCGACCACATAGAAAATCTTCTTGCCGCTGAGCTCGTTGATTTTCAGTGCGCCCCACACCACGGCGATGGACGCCACCACCACGTGGGTGTTCATCGCGATGATGGAGATGCCCTGCCAGATGCGGTCGCCGGTCTTGTACTGGCGCGAAGCGGTGTAAACGCCCACGGCCACGCCGATGAGAATGGACAAAATGGTGGAGAGTAAGAGCAGCTGCGCGGAAACCCAGATGCGGTAGCTAATTTCTGAATTCACCACCTCGCCCACCGGGGATTGGCCCCAGTCCCATTTGGTGAGGATATTGGTTAGCCAGGTCCACCAGCGTTGCACAAGTGGGGTATCGGGGCTGAGGTTATAGGGCTCGAGGAGGCTATTGATTTCCTCCGGTGAAAGCGGTGGTCGGCGGCCGGTGTAGTTGGACCGTGGGTCCAGGAAGCTGGCCGCCAAGAGATAGGCGAGGTTGGTAGCCAAAAAGATCATGAGTAACCAGCCCAAGGTCTTTTTGATCAGATATTTAGTCATAGAGATTCTCCGTGCGCGGTTAAGCAGGAAACGTGGTGCGAAGGTGTATCCAACGAGCGAATCGTTGTATGTGACTAATCTAATAATATGTTATTCAGAACACAATCAAATCCACCCCGTGACATAAATCCCCAATAATACGACAGGTATTACTGAACGTAGCTAGGGCAGAAAAATCTGCAATAAATACATCGTGAGCAGGCGATATGTGACTCGAGATTGTTGAACACTTATAGTATTTATTTAATTGAATGAAATTAACTCGGGGGTGAAAGTTTTCACTCGGCCCCGGCTGTCTGGCCGGCGCGGGTGCTGGGTAATCTTGGCGGATATGGATGACCCCACCCGCATCGATCCCACGCTTGAGTCCCTCCGCCGCGCCTGGGAGGGGCAGCCTGACCTCAGCCTTCCCACTTTCTTTGCCATGCTGGCTAATCAGGGCATTGGATGGGGCGCCACCGACGCCGAACTCGTTGCGGAATTGGAGCGCCAGGCGGGCGTGCACCCGCCCTTGCTTCCCCTGGAGGGCGGCCGCATTGCGGCAGGGGAATGGCTCGTGCTTGCCGACGCCCCCACCTACCGCATCACCGCCACCCCCACCCACATCATCGTGCGCCGCCCCGATACCCAGCCCGTGGTGTGGGCCTATGAGTCCATTCGCTCTACGGGCCCTGGCCGCCCATTTACCATCCGGGATACCGAGGGCTTTGAACACCGCTTTGGCGTGGTCTCAAGTCTCATGCGGCTGAGTGTCGAGCGCCCAGACCTCAATGGCCTAAAGCGGCAGGATTTGGGTGATTTCGTCTTCATTCTTCGCTTCGCAGCGGCCATCGGTGTGCTCGATCATGGGCTGCACCTATTTGCTAAGGAAAACCGCCGCGTAACTCGCCAGGACTACTCGTGGCAGCGCATAGAAAAATGCCGCCCCGGCGAGGAACTAGAAATGATCCTCGGGGGCGGCGACTCGGCCCACCTTGGGGCCGTTCAGGAAATCTTGGTGGCGGAGACTCCTAACCCGTTATTCGGATAGGTCCTTCATCGGACCTACCTTGCTGAACTGCAGCTTGTAAATGGTGTCCAAATCGGCGTCGGGAAACGCTGCCCGAAAATCGCGCTCATTGGTTTCAACGGCGCCAGTAAGGCGCTCCACCGGGGTGTCCGGATTTGCCGTCACCGTGTACTGCAGCGTGGGCCGCGCGCGGTCATAGGCCACGAGGCGCTCTACATGGTCCACGCCCTTGACCCCATCCAAATCTTGGGCCACGGCGCCGGCGATAGCGTTCATCGACGTCGTGATAGAGCCCTTGTCATTGGAAGAAGCGGACTCCACGTTATTGAAGCGGCGGTGGCGCAGGTTGGCCACGACAATCCACAGGCCCAAAATAAGTAGCAGTGCGGAGCCACCGGCCAGCGCCCACACCCACCAGTCATTGTCCGCCAAGCTCTTCCACGCATCGTGGTCCACCCACAGGGCTAAGTACTTGGCAAATTCCACGTTGAAATGGATCAAGATGGGCCACACGCCCAAAGCGATGAGGATGATTCCCAGCAGGCCCAGCAGGATGCGGTCCAAGGTAGCAAGTTTTCTAGACATTGTTATCCAACTCCGGAATCTTCTCTACAGCCACGGTGACCTGCGGTGGGTTCTTGAGGTGAGCCAGGCAGCGCGTAACTGCCGTCTCCACCCGGCCCTGCAGCTCCGCATCGTCCGTATCGCCATTGACGGTGACCTTGGCCGTCTTGCTATCCGCGGAGGTCTGCGCCGAGGCCACGCCCGGAACGCGGCGAGCAGTGGCCGAAGAGAGGCGGGCGATATCCACCGGCCGCATCCACATGGACGCGGTATCGGAGGCAAGTTGCATGTGCGTGGTGCGGCGCGTCTTCACTGCCGCGAAGAGGAAAATTAGGCCTACGACGATGGAGGCGACGCCGGCCCAGATCATCCAGGTCTGCAGCTCTTCAGTAGCAATGAGATTAAGCACCGGCTGTACCCAGGACTGCGCGTCGGAACCGGATCCCACCAGCCACGTCTCGCGCACGCCGACGACGCCCGCGGCGAGCAGCAGGAGCCCAAGGATCACGGCCCAAGTACGCGCCGCCGGAGACGCCTTCGGCTGCTGCCCAAAGTGTTCAGGCATGTGCTGATCAGCCATTATTGCCTCCTTGTGGGCGGTACGGGTTAATGGAAATGGCGCGCAACGGCTCGGGTCGCGGCGCATCGACGTGCACCGGCCGAGGATTCGCCGGCGTGACCTCAATGCGCTTGAACGGTTGTGGCCGCGGGGCCTTTACCGTGCGCGCAGGAGCAGACTTGGGGGCCTCGACGCGGCGCGGAGTCCACTCGTGGCGAATCTCAATCTCGCGCAGCGGCTGCGGCCGAGGAGTTGCTACCTGAACCTTTCGTGCCAGTGGACGAACCTGCCCACTAGGGATCAACCTGGCTGGGCGAGGCGCAGCCACGCTGTGCACGCGGACCGGTTTGGGTTCCCTAATCGGCCGCACCGTATGGTCGCTTGGGGACGAAATCTCACGCAGCTCGTGGTCTGGGAGGTCAGCGGAAATGTTGCGTACCTCGGCCTCGCGCGGGGTGTCCACGGACCGCACCGCGACACCGGTGGCCGGGGCGGCGATGGTGCGCACCGGTGCCTCCTGCGGTGTGGCAATGCTGCGTACATTCACCGACTCCGCAGTGACCGGCTGCCATACCGGCGAGGGCGTGATGTGGGGCGCGACGGCAGCAGCGACTTGGCGCTGTTCCACCTCTGCGGCAGTTACTCGATTGCCCGGAACGGAACCGCCGACGGTGACGTTGACGCGCGTGGTGGAATAACCGGTGTGCGCCGCGATGGCTTCCGAGATGGCGGCACGAGTATGTTCCGCCACCGTGGTGACCGGCGAAGGCCACACCACGCCAATGGTGGCGTTGACGGCTGCTACCTCGCGCTCTGGGTCCATTTGGACCGAGACCCGTGGAAAACCGCGGCCGCCGATGCCCGCTAGCTTGGCCTCTATAGCCTTGGTGCCGGGCACGCTAGCAATCGCGGCGGCAACGATGTGTTCCATGGTCCGCAGCGAGATACGCGTGTGGCCCTGAGTGGAACTATCTGTCATTAACCTTGGCCTTTCTCCTTACCAATGAGGCCATTCCACACAGAAGTGAGATCGATACGGCCATCAAAGTGTGCACCCACAATGCCGCCGATTGCGGCAAGAAGTACCGCGAGCAAAGTAGGACCCCAGCCTAGGTACAAGAAGAAGGCAAGAATAAGGCCGGAAATGATGCCCAAAGTGGTGTAATTCTTCATATCTATTCCTTCGATGGAGCAGCGGATAAGCCATCTACGGCGTCAGAAAACTCAACGTCAATGCGCTGCAGTTCGGGACAAGCCCCACGGGCGGCGGACCGAATATCTTCTGCCAAGGCATAAAGGTCCGGCGCGGCGCTGATATCAACGCGAATGTTGATCTGCAGGTGGCGATCATCGCGCGGGTCGGGCCGGCGCATGCCGACGATGCGTTCGCCCGGCAGGTACAAACTCACCGATCCGAACGAACCGCCGTCGAGCGCGGCGACACCGCGTACCTTCTGGACTGCCTCTGCAATAGCGCGGGCGTGGCTTACCTCGAGCTCGAAACGTGCTCGGGGCTCAGGCATTGGGCTTAAGCCTGACCCTGGTTCAAAGCAGCCTGGTCCTCAGCCTCGGACTCATCCTTCGGCAGCTTAACGTCGTGAACAACAACGTTGACGCGCTCGACGCTCAGGCCGGTCATGCGCTCTACCGCATTCATGATGTTGCGGCGGATGGCCTCAGCGAGCTCGTGGATGGCCACGCCGTACTCAGCGGTGATGGCAATCTCGATGCGAGCGGTGCCGTCCGCTACCTCTACGTCCACACCCTGGCGGACGTCCTCAGAAGCACCGAAGGACTCGCGGATATTGCCGATCATGCGAGCGCCGCCGCCACCCAGGGAATCCACGCCGGAAACCTCGCGGGCAGCGATACCGGCAATCTTGGACACCACGACATCATCGATGGTGGTGGTGCCGTACTGGGTTTCCAGGTTGTTATTGACCTCGCGCTCCTCGGAAGCAGGAACCTGGTTGTCGGTGTTGTGGGCAGGAGTCTTGTTTTCAGACATGGGCGAGTGTGCCTTTCTTTATTGGGTGATGCATGAACGCGATATTCAACTATCTAGGCAGGGCAAAGAGTCCACAGCCAATACCTTCGAGCTTAGATACTTCTCAGGCGAGTGTGGGGTGCGAGCCAACAAAATTTTCCAAAACGTGATTTTTGACACGGTTTAAAGCGCGGCTTGAAAAACCGCAGCCCAACATGCTTAAATACAAAGGTTGCTTTAACAGGGCAGCGAGAACCGAAGTTCGGTGATGGCGGCGGACGTCGCCAAGCATGAGTCTCGGGGAGACGCTGAGCTGGTAAAGCGAACATGACACCTTCGTTGTCGCCATGATTCAGGGAAACCTGAAGCATTGACTGGAAGGTCATCCAATCGGGCTAGGTCCGCGTTAGAGCAGTGACACCCCGAGAAGATGGACCGGAGAAGGGGCATGGCAAATAAACAGCGGCAGTAGACGAATTGGACACTCTCCACGTGTAATGCGTGAAAACCGTCCTCTTCACAATACTTTGACTACGGGTCTTGTACCCCGTCGAGAGCACTGCGTTCTGGCACTTGCCATGTACCGCAACTCTTGGTCGTCATGACAGTCAGACCACTGGCGTTGTGTCAGGCCCCAAGCCCGGACAACGTTATAGAGAAATCGAGAAGCAATTTCCCACCGCTTCACGCCCCGGAAACGCCGGGAATGTGAAAGTGGGGAAGCGAGGAAGAGGATAAGCGTGGCGGGACAAAAAATCCGCATTCGGCTGAAGGCCTATGACCACGAGGCTATCGACGCTTCTGCAAAGAAGATCGTCGAGACCGTTACCCGTACCGGTGCTCGTGTAGTTGGCCCAGTGCCGCTCCCAACCGAGAAGAACGTATACGCAGTTATTCGTTCTCCGCACAAGTACAAGGACTCTCGCGAGCACTTCGAGATGCGCACTCACAAGCGCCTGATCGACATTCTCGACCCAACCCCGAAGACCGTTGACGCTCTTATGCGCATCGATCTTCCGGCAAGCGTCGACGTGAACATCCAGTAAGCGACTTTGGTGGAGAACAAATAATGAGTGAAAACGAGATCAAGGGCATTCTGGGCAAGAAGCTCGGCATGACCCAGGTCTTCGACGAGGACAACCGCGTTGTGCCGGTTACCGTCGTCGAGGCAGGGCCATGCGTTGTCACCCAGATTCGCACCCCCGAAACCGATGGCTACAGCGCCATCCAGATCGCCTTTGGCGAAATCGACCCACGCAAGGCAAACAAGCCGGTTGGTGGACACTTCAAGAAGGCTGGCGTAACCCCGCGCCGTCACGTTGCGGAAATCCGCATGGACGACACCTCTGCATACGAGGTTGGCCAAGAGGTCAAGGTTGACATCTTCGAAGGCATCTCCTTCGTTGACGTCACCGGCAAGACCAAGGGCCACGGCTACGCCGGCGCCATGAAGCGCCACGGCTTCGCAGGCCAGGGCGCAGCTCACGGTAACCAGGCCGCTCACCGCCGCGTTGGCGGCATCGGCGGCGCTGCTACCCCGGGCCGCGTCTTCAAGGGCAAGCGCATGGCTGGCCGTATGGGCCACGACCGCGTGACCACCCAGAACCTGAAGATTCAGAAAATCGATGCCGAGTCCAACCTGCTGCTCATCAAGGGTGCTATCCCTGGTGCGCGCGGCGGTCTCGTCACCGTTAAGACCGCAGTGAAGGGCGGTGCACACGCATGAGCAACCTCAAGCTAGACGTCCACACTTCCGAGGGTAAGACCAACGGCTCTGTAGACCTGCCAGCTGAAATCTTTGACACCGAGGCATCCATTGCTTTGATGCACCAGGTTGTTAACGCTCAGCTTGCTGCTGCACGCCAGGGCACCCACGCAACCAAGACCCGCGGCGACGTCCGCGGTGGTGGTCGCAAGCCTTTCCGTCAGAAGGGCACCGGCCGTGCACGCCAGGGCTCCGTCCGCGCACCGCACTACACCGGTGGCGGCACCGTCCATGGCCCACAGCCACGCGACTACGCACAGCGCACCCCTAAGAAGATGATCAAGGCTGCTCTCTTCGGTGCACTGTCTGACCGTGCTCGCAACGAGCGCATCCACGTCATCGAAGAGCTCGTACCGGGCCAGAAGCCGTCCACCAAGTCGGCCAAGGCCTTCCTCGAGTCCCTGACCGAGCGCAAGAACGTGCTCCTGGTCATCGGCCGCGAGGACATCAATGCTCGTCGTAGCGCTAATAACCTGCCTAACGTTCAGATCCTGGACGCTGGCCAGCTCAACACCTACGACGTTCTCTACTCCGATGACGTTGTGTTCTCCGTTGAGGCGCTACACACCTTCATCAACCGCGCAACCGGCGCGGATAAGGAGGAGAACTAATGGCTAAGATTTCTAACCCACGCGATATCATCATCGCCCCGGTTGTATCCGAGAAGTCCTACGGTCTGATGGAGCAGAACGTCTACACGTTCTACGTCTCCACGGACTCCAATAAGTCCCAGATTAAAGATGCCGTAGAGCAGATCTTTGGCGTAAAGGTCGACTCCGTGAACACCGTGAACCGTGCAGGTAAGCGTAAGCGCACCCGCACCGGTTACGGCCAGCGTAAGTCCACCAAGCGTGCATACGTGACGCTCCGTGAAGGCAGCGACTCCATCGACGTCTTTGGCGCACAGGCCTAAGACGGAGACGAAGTAAGGAAGAATTATGGCTATTCGTAAGTACAAGCCGACAACTCCGGGTCGCCGCGCATCCTCCGTTTCTGAGTTTGACGAGATCACTCGTTCTACTCCGGAGAAGTCCCTGCTGCGCCCGCTGAGCAAGACTGGTGGCCGTAACAACTACGGCCGCATCACCACCCGCCACATCGGCGGTGGCCACAAGCGCCGTTACCGTCTCATCGACTTCCGTCGTAACGACAAGGACGGCATCCCGGCAAAGGTCGCTCACATCGAGTACGACCCGAACCGCACCGCAAACATTGCACTGCTTCACTACGTTGATGGCGAGAAGCGCTACATCATCGCCCCGAAGGGCCTGAAGCAGGGCACCATCGTCGAGTCCGGCCCGAACGCAGATATCAAGGTTGGCAACAACCTGCCGCTGCGTAACATCCCGACCGGTTCCATCATCCACGCTGTTGAGCTCAAGCCGGGCGCCGGCGCTAAGCTGGCTCGCTCCGCTGGTGCTTCCATCCAGCTGCTGGGTAAGGAAGGCAAGTACGCAGTTCTGCGTATGCCGTCTTCCGAAATCCGCCGTGTGGACATCCGCTGCCGCGCCACCGTTGGTGAGGTTGGCAACGCCGAGCAGATGAACATCCGCTGGGGCAAGGCCGGCCGCATGCGCTGGAAGGGCGTACGCCCGACCGTCCGCGGTGTCGTTATGAACCCGGTTGACCACCCACACGGTGGTGGTGAGGGTAAGACCTCGGGTGGTCGCCACCCTGTGTCCCCATGGGGCCACAAGGAGGGTCGCACCCGCAACCCGAACCGTTACTCCAACAACATGATCGTGCGCCGTCGTCGCCCGAACAAGAAGCGCTAAGAGGAGGTAAACAATGCCACGCAGCCTTAAGAAGGGCCCGTTCGTCGATGAGCACCTCCTCAACAAGGTGGATGCTCAGAACGATGCAGGCACCAAGCAGGTCATCAAGACCTGGTCTCGCCGCTCGACCATTCTCCCCGATTTCATCGGTCACACCTTCGCCGTCCATGACGGTCGCAAGCACGTGCCGGTCTTCATCGAGGACTCCATGGTCGGCCACAAGCTGGGCGAGTTTGCACCAACCAAGACCTTTAAGGGTCACGTCAAGGATGACAAGAAGGGACGTCGATAAGCGATGAGTGAGACCATCACCTCCGCATCCGCCACGGCCCGCTACGTCCGCGTCACCCCGATGAAGGCACGTCGCGTGCTCGATCTGGTCCGCGGCAAGTCCGTAAGCGAAGCCCTGGCTATCCTGAAGTACGCACCGCAGGGTGCTTCCAAGCCAGTTGCTAAGGTCGTTGCTTCTGCAGCCGCTAACGCTGAGAACAACTTCGGCCTCGACCCACGCACCCTGGTCATCTCCGAGGCTTATGCCAACGAGGGTCCGACCATGCGTCGTTTCCAGCCGCGTGCACAGGGTCGTGCATTCATGATTCGTAAGCGCACCAGCCACATCACCGTGGTTGTCGAAAGCCAGCAGGAAGGGGCCAAGTAATGGGCCAGAAGATCCATCCTCACGGCCTACGTTTGGGCATCACTTCCGACTGGAAGACCCACTGGTTCGCCGATAAGGACTACGCGAACTACGTAGCCGAAGACATCAAGATTCGTAACTACCTCAACAAGGGCCTCGAGCGCGCCGGCATTGCCGACGTCGTTATCGAGCGCACCCGCGACCGCGTCCGCGTGGACATTCACACCGCCCGTCCGGGCATTGTGATTGGCCGCCGCGGTGCTGAGGCTGACCGCATCCGCCGCGAGCTGGAAAAGCTGACCGGCAAGATGGTTGCCCTCAACATCCTCGAGGTCAAGCAGGTAGACGCAAACGCAACCCTGGTTGCTCACTCCATCGCGGAGCAGCTGGTTAACCGCGTCGCATTCCGTCGTGCAATGCGCAAGGCTATCCAGTCCGCTATGCGCCAGCCACAGGTTAAGGGCATCAAGATCCTGCTGTCCGGCCGCCTGGGCGGTGCAGAAATGTCCCGCGTTGAGCGCTACCACGAGGGTCGCGTTCCGCTGCACACTCTTCGCGCCGAAATCGACTACGGCACCGCAGAGGCCCACACCACCTTCGGCCGCATCGGCATCAAGGTGTGGATCTACAAGGGTGACGTCGTCGGTGGCGTACGCGAGTCCGAACTGAACGCTCCGGCACAGGGCCGTGGCCGTGACCGCAATGGTCGCTCCCGCCGCGGTGGCCAGCGCCGCCAGCGTGCACAGCAGAAGCAGGAGGGCTAATCCATGCTGATTCCTAAGCGTGTTAAGTACCGCCGTCAGCACCGCCCGAACCGTCGCGGCGTGTCCAAGGGCGGTAACCGCATCAACTTCGGCGATTACGCAATCCAGGCTCTCGAGCCGGCGTACATCACCAACCGTCAGATTGAGGCCGCACGTATTGCCATCAACCGCCACGTCAAGCGTGGTGGCAAGGTGTGGATCAACATCTTCCCGGACCGTCCGTTGACCCAGAAGCCGCTCGGCGTTCGTATGGGTTCCGGTAAGGGCCCGGTCGAGAAGTGGGTGGCTAACGTTAAGCCGGGCCGCGTGCTTTTCGAGATGAGCTATCCGAACGATGCCGTTGCAATTGAGGCTCTGCGCCGCGCTGGCCAGAAGCTTCCTTGCAAGGTCCGTATCATCAAGAAGGAGGACCAGTTCTAATGGCAACCGGTACCCCCGCCCACGAGTTCCGTGAGCTCGACAACGCTGAGCTGCAGTCCCGCCTGAAGGATGCGAAGGAAGAGCTGTTCAACCTTCGCTTCCAGAAGGCCACCGGCCAGCTAACCAACAACCGCCGCATCGGCACGGTTAAGCGCGACATTGCCCGCATCTACACCGTTCTGCGCGAGCGCGAGCTGGGCCTGTCCGTTGCTCCGGGAGCTGAGGCTTAATCATGAGTGAGGCTAACGTGACTGATTCCAAGAAGGCACCTACTCCGAAGAAGGAGAAGGTCAAGGGCGCTCCTAAGGTTCGCACCGGCTACGTAGTATCCGACAAGATGACCAAGACCATCGTTGTCGAGCTGGAAGACCGCAAGCAGCACGCCCTGTACGGCAAGATCATGCGCTCTAACAAGAAGGTTAAGGTGCATGATGAGGAAGAAACCGCAGGCATTGGCGATCTCGTACGCATCGCTGAGACCCGCCCGCTGTCCAAGGACAAGCACTTCCGTCTCGTTGAGATCATCGAGAAGGCTAAGTAAAAACTAGCCAGCGCAGCCCCTGCTCCGAACCTTAGGGTTCGGGGTGGGGGCCTTCGCCGTTTTAGGACTTCTTTACGGCCGGGCCCTGCCATAAAACCAGTAGGGAACCCACGTGACGTCGGTGGTGTCTAGGCCCCATTCATTCACCGCGAGGCCTCGCACGCTTTTTGCTAGCCTCCCCTCGCCGGAAGCCCATACGTACCCTGGCCTCGGCGCACCAGCATAGTCCGCTCTCAGGGCGGCAATGACAGCCTCCGCCTCCTCGTGCGGTTGGGTATGAATAATCCGCAGGCTGCGTACGCCCGCCTCCCATCTAGCTGCGAGGCCTGGTTCTACCTCGTCGTTGCTGGTAACCACGGCCATAACGTCGGTGGCCCGAAGCATTTCCGGGTTATGGTCTTCTTGGTAGGCCAAAATGTGCCGCAGCGCGGGCAGGGCGGATGCGTCGGCGACTAGAAGTTGTGGCTTTTCGGTTGGCCGCCACAGGTCGTTGCAGGTGAAGAATCCCGCTGTATCCCCGGCTTGTGCGCGGCGAATCCACCGCGAGCCAGGTCCTGAATCACCGTGTGTCACCACGTCGACATCGACTGTGGCCTCCTCCGAGTGGAGCGCGCGGATGGTGTACCAGCGCAGGTCCGGCCGCCTCTCCGCGTCGATCGCGCTCACAGCCGAGCGGAGGTTTATGCCGTCGACGGGGAAGGGTGTAAATTCCTGTTCATCTCGGGGCATGACGAGGCCAAAGAATTCATCGGGACCGGAGAGGGTGTATGTCCGGAAAGCCTCGGCGTAGAACGTGAGCCGGTGCAAGCGCGGACTGATGCGTTTATTGGCGGTCAAAGTAACGGGGATGAGTTCGTGCGCAGACATTGGGGCCGATTGTAGAGAAGGGTTCATGTGTCTAATAAATTACTATTTTAGTTTAGCCTTGCCTAATCGTGCCTATGCGTTATAAGGTAAGCAAGGCTATTTTCCTCCTTTATTGAAAGGCTTAACCTCATGAAGATTTTCGGCCGTCGCACCATGGGCGCAGTAGCAATGTTTTCCGCCGGAGCCTTAGCTTTAGGCGGTTGCTCGCGTGGTGAGGGCGATGAAACAGCTCAGGCGACCGACGCTGTCAGCGAGCAGCGCGTGGCTAGCCTGGGTCTAGGCGATGCCGACACGCTGCTTGCCCTGGGGATCACTCCCGTAACGGTGGCGCCGTGGGGTGCTGAGGGGGATGGTGATCCTTCTGGCGTCGGCCCCTGGGCAGAGGAACTTTTGGGCGAGGCAAAGCCTGAGGTGATTTATAATACCGCAACCGGATTTACGGCGGATACCTTTGAGCAGGTCACCGCGGCTGACCCCACCCAGATCATTGCGGTGAACCAGGCGGTGGATGCACGCACGAAGGGATCCCTGGAAGAAATCGCGCCTACCACCGTCAAGCCGAACGGCTATGAAGACTGGCAGGTACCCTGGGAAAAGCAGGTAGAGACCATCGCGGATGCGGTGGGCAAAAAAGACGAAGGCGATAAGCTTATCGATGACACTGAAAAGGCATTCGAGGAATTCCGCCACGAGCACGCGGAATTGCAGGATAAGTCTGCGGCCATCGTCATGCCTTATGACGGCAAAATTGGTCTATACACCGAGGAGGATGGGCGTGGACAATTTATCGAGAACCTTGGCATGGAGATCCCCGATGCATTGCAGGGCGATGGAGGCAGCTTCTTCGTCGACATTGCCCCAGAAAACTACGCGAAGCTTAACCAGGTTGATTACCTCTTTGTCCTGGACTACAACGGCTCCTCCGATGTCTTGAAAAAGGATAAGAACTTCCAAGGCCTCGACATTGTCAAGGATGGTCGCGTGCGCTACTTGGATACCGATACCGGCAATGCCATGAGTATGCCCAACCCGGTGACCATCCCCTGGGCAGTAGATAAATTTGAAGAGAAACTGTAATTGTCAACAACCACGATGGACGGCCAACAAATCCAGTCGGATTCCGCAGCAGATAGTCCTACGACCACCGGCACCCCCGCACCGGTAGTGACGCGGGCACAGAGCCATAAGATGCTCCTTGTCGTCTTCATCCTCGCCAGCCTGGTGTTGGCGGTGGTGTCTTTGGCGGTGGGCTCCCGCTCGATTCCGCCCGAGGGGGTTATCGCTGCCCTGCACGGGGCAGGGGAGCAGGATATCCGCGATATCGTGTGGAACCTGCGCATGCCGCGCACCTTCTTGGCTTATTTCGCCGGCGCGGCCCTTGCTGTGGCAGGTGTGCTGGCGCAATCGTGGACCAGAAACCCGCTAGCGGATCCAGGATTTATTGGTGTTACCGCGGGCGCGTCCTTCTTCGTTGCCTTAGGCACGGCCATTGGCATTGCTACCTCCACCAGTATGCGGACCGCCCTCGCGCTCGTTGGCGCGGGTATTACTACGCTGCTGGTCTTAGCCGTATCGCGGCGGTTTGAGGATCCCCTGACGCTCATTCTGGTGGGCGCCGGCGTCTCCGCAGCTTTGGGATCGGGCGCGATGGTCATCGGTCTATATTCCACGGACGTCCTCGATAGCATGCGGCGGTGGACTATCGGCTCGACCTTTGGCCGCGGCCCAGAAGATGTCGCGATCGCGGGCATAGGGCTAGTTATTGGCGTAGCGTGTGCGGCGATGGTCGCTAGACCCCTCGACCTTTTGGCCATGGGGGAGGAGTCCTCCCTCGCCTTGGGTGGGTCCCCCACCACCGCGCGGGTAGGCGCGGCGCTCAGCGTCGTGGTGTTGGCCGGCAGCGCAACGGCAGCAACGGGCCCCATTGCCTTCGTCGGTTTTGCCATTCCCCACATCGTGCGGCGGGTGGTGGGCCCTAGCGTTGCCACCTTGCTTTTGCCCTCCGCGCTCTTGGGCGGTTGTGCCGTGCTTGCCGCTGATATCACCGGCCGCCTCATTGCGGGTAACTCGGAGCTGGAGATGTCGATCGTCCTCGCGATAGTGGGCGCACCTTTCCTCATTTGGGGTGCTCACCGCGGCGTAGGAAGAGCATGGGGGCAATAAAGCATGACCGCAATCAGCACTATCTTAAAAGCTCAACAACGCCGCCGGCACGTGCGCGTGTTCGCTTCCACGCTGGCATTCATCCTCATCGCCCTTAGTGCGTACCTAGTGTTACTGGGGCAAGGTCCCATGGCATTGAGTCCGCGGCAGGTTATCGATGTCCTCACCGGAGGCGGCAGCAAGAACCACATCAGGGTGGTGTGGGACTTGCGCCTGCCGGTTGCCATCGCCACCGTTATCGTGGGTGCCGCCCTCGGCTTGGCCGGTTCTTGGACGCAAACCATGGCTCGTAACCCGCTGGCCTCCCCGGATATTTTAGGCGTTACCGGCGGGGCGTCGGTGCTGGTGGTCTTGGGCACCGTGCATTCGCGCCCCAGTTTCGCCGAGGGTATCCCGGAGTTTTGGTGGCGGGCATGCTTGGCGATGATCGGCGCCCTCCTCGTTGTCATCCTCCTCGCTGTTCTGGGTGGCATCGGTACGAGCAACCGCATCGTCATCATCGGTATTGCGTTATCGCTGATGTTTAACGCCCTCGTCGCGTATTTAATGCGCAGCGCCCAGATCCTGCGCGCTGCGGAGGCGCAGACTTGGCTCGCAGGATCGACTGGATTTGTGCACATGGAGGTCATCCTCCCCCTCCTGGTGGCATTAGCGCCGTTTCTCGCCATCGGCATCTGGTGCGCGCGGGAGCTGCCGCTGCTTGCCCATGATGATTCCTCCGCAACCACCCTGGGCGTGAACATCGCCCGCCAGCGCGCCCTCCTGCTTATTGCGGCAACCGGTATCAGCGCCGTGGTGGTCTCGGTGGTGGGGCCCATTGGGTTTATCGCGCTGTTGGCGCCGCACCTGGCGCGGATGGTGGCGCGCACCCCCACGCCATCGCCGCTGGCATCGGCAGCCGCGGGTGCCGCATTACTGACCGTGTGTGCTGTGATCGCTGGCGCTATCCCGGTAAATGCACCGGTGGGTGCGGTTTCCTCGGTCATTGGTGGCTGCGCCTTGGTGATATTGGTGTGGAATGCGGCCGGGCGCAGCTAAACGTTGTGCCGCGGCACAGCAGGGGAACGGATAAGCACGGTGCCAGATGGTGCTAGACAGTCAGACGTGGATGAAGGAAAAGAAATGAAGGATAATCGGCCTAATCAGCCTAAACAGACCACGAGCCCGGAGCCTCGGTGCAGCCTCCACGCCACCGGCATTCATGCGGGATATAAGGATGGCGAGGATATCCTTGCCGGCGTTGATCTGCACGCCCGCGCCGGCGAAGTTACCACGCTCATTGGGCCGAATGGCTGCGGCAAGTCCACGCTGCTGAAAACTCTCTCGAAAATCCTGGCCCCGCGGCAGGGCAGCGTCATGGTCGGGGAAGTTGACCTACACGCCATGTCCGCGAAGGATGCCGCGCAGCAGGTGGCGCTGCTGCCACAGCACCCCGTGGCCCCCGATGGGCTGCGGGTGGGGGAGTTGGTCGCGCGCGGGCGTCATCCCTATCAGGGGAGGATGCGCGGCCTTTCCGCGACGGACCGGGAGATCATTGCGCAGGCCTGCGAGGCTACCGACATTGTGGACTTCCTCGATCGTGATATCGCTTCGCTATCGGGCGGGCAGCGCCAGCGCGTCTGGCTGGCGTTGGCACTGGCACAAGATACGCCCGTGCTGCTTCTCGACGAACCCACGACCTTTCTCGACCCTGCCCATGCCATGCGCATGCTGGAGTTGGCCCGCGCACAGGCGCAGGCGGGAAAGACAGTGGTTGTAGTCCTACACGATCTCATGCTGGCGGGCCACTATTCTGATTCCATGGTGGTGATGAAATCCGGCGATATCATCGCTCGTGGGGCACCGAAACAAGCGCTGTCGCCGAAGGTATTGGCGCAGGCCTATGGCATCGAGGCTGAGGCCTGGGAGGATCCGCTTGGCGATGCCCCCATTATCGTTCCCCGCCGCGTCGTAGCGGCGCATTAGTGAAGACCTGACAATGGTGGCTGTGTGCCAGAGGCTTTACTTGACCTTTCGTTGTACATCTAGAAAGGAAATTGCCACTACAAAAAGATTGAGCACGCTTCCCGCGCCGAGCAAAAAGGTGCCGATTCGATAGGAGCCTGTGCCTACGGCGGCCATATTGCCGTAGATATAGACCCAGATGCCCCAGCCGATGAGCAGAACGAGGCCGGCAAGACCAGAGAGCAGGCGGAGGCTACGAGGGGAGGTAGGGGCGAAGAATTTATAGGCGGCGTCGACAAGCGCGCAGGCAGCAATGCCCAAGCTCAAGCCGCCAGTGAGCCAGACCGGCAGCAGAGCGGAGGTGCCAAAGACCACCGGCAAAATGAACGCGAGAAACGCCAGGACAAAGAGCGCGGCGTGCAGCCACAGAGTGCGCTTGGTGTAGGTCATAGCGAAGCCTCTACTTCCTCGCGGCGCGGGGGATTGGCGCCCTTGCGGGAGACGGTGATGCCGGCGGCAGCCACGGCGAAGGACAAGATGTCTTTCCACTGCGCCGGATCCAGGGCAACAAGGGCGGCGGCGTCGAGCCCGCGTTCATCAATCTGGGTCAGCAGGGCGGCCATGATGGTGTCGCCGGCACCGATGGTATCGGAGACGGTTACTTGCGCGGCCGGCACCGAAAGGGTGGTATCGCCCGCGCGCACGCTCAGGCCCTCGCCGCCGTGGGTGACTACTACGATGGGGACCTGCGAAATGAGGTCGTCGCCCAAGAACTCGACCTCTTCATCAGAAAGCTTCAACAAAGTCACGTAGGGGAGAATCTCCGCCAAGAATTCGCGGTGTTCCGCCGTGGCGTAGAACGGCCGGATATTCGGATCCAAGGCGACCAACGTGCCTTGGGCGGCAAAATCCTTCAGCAGTTGCGCATAGCGGGAGGCACCAGGTTCAAGGGCGAGGGAGACCGTGCCGAAGCAGGCGATATCGGCCGGCACCAGCTGTGGCTCAACCAGGCGATCGGTCGTGCCCTCGATATAGAAGTTATAGGAGGCCGAGCCGTCCTCATGGATGGTGGTCACGGCCAAAGTGGTGGGCTCATCGCCGCGCTGCAGGTGAGTGGTGGTGACACCCTCGGCCTCGAGGCGGGCGACGAGCTCCTGCCCAAAACCATCGGTGGAAATGCGGGATTGGAATTCCACATCGGCGCCCAGTCGCGCCGCCGCGATGGCCACGTTAAATGGCCCGCCGCCCAGCGCCGGGGTGTGGTCGTTCAAGCTGCCTGGGGCCACGGGAACGAGGTCCACCAAGCCTTCGCCGCACACATGAATAGTCATGTTTCCATAGTATCGGTGATATGAAGGGCGATGAGGTCAAGCGGGGCGATGTTCTCGCCGAATTCGATATCGACGCCATCGAGGCCGCCGAACTTCCGGTAACTACCCCGGTGGTTGTCTCCAATTCGAAGAAGACCGGCCCCGTTATTCCTACCGAGGTCTTCCGCCCCGGCGAGCTCATTGGCTCCGGCACCGATATTTTCACCGTGGATCCCAAGCCCGCCGTAGTACCGGCACAGACAGCCTCGCCGGCTTCCGAATCCGCGTCTTAATACACATCCTTTAAAGCCAACGGTGGGCTCTCGGTTCATTTCATTAGGTCCATAGTGATCAGGCCGATCTGAGGAAAACTACTCCTCAGATCGGCCTTTTCTACCTCAATTAAGCCTGATCAGATCGGCCTTAACTCGGATGGGCTCTTGACTATGCGTAACCGCAGTTATAGTCAGGCATACAAAAAGCTGCGCCGGCTGGACCGAAGTCCGACCGGCACAGCCAGTCTCAGTTTCAGACCCTACTCAGTAGGGGAGTTCTTTCTTAAGCGAAGAACTTACGGCGTGCAGCGAAGGCGCCAGCAGCAACCATTGCAGCTACGGCCAGAGCAGCCAGAGCCTGTGCAACGGAGTTGGAGCCGGTCTCAGCAGCCATGCCGCGAACGGAGTCGGTGCCCTCGTCAGTAGCCGGTGCAGCAGGTGCGCCAGCCTGTGCGGCGTCGCCCTCAGCAAGCTTGCCGCCCTGAGCAACAACCTCATCCTTGTTAGCGTTCAGCATCTGCTCGGAAGCAGCCTTCTCCTCAGCGGTTGGCTCCTGGCCCTTGCGTGCCTCGTCCTTGACGTAGGTCTTGCCGTCCTGGGATAGGTACCAGGTGACGCCGCCGATAACCAGCGCTGCCGGAAGTGCCAACCAAGCCAGCTTCTTCTTGTCGAAGCCAGGCTTCTGATCCTCAGACGGGAATGCCTTGGCGTAAGCGTCGCGCATCTCATCGGTGATCTCTTCGTTCACCTGAGCCGGGTCGTTTACGTAGACGGCCGGATCCTTCAGGCTCTGGTACCACTCATTGCCCTCAGCATCCTTCTTGGTAGCCGGAGCGGGGATGCCTTCGTTGTCGCCGAGGTCAGAGGTGTCGACATCTTCATCCCCCTCTGGGAGCTGGTCAACATCCGAGTTCAGATCACCGGTCTCCGCTTCATCATTGTTAGCAGACTCACGGGTGGCGAGAGCTTCTTCTTCGGTGATGGTTTCTTCCTTAGCGCCACTCTTTTTTTCTTCATCGGTTGGAGTGTAGACGTAGGAACCGTCATTTTGGCGAACGTATTCCTTGCCGTCAATGGTTACGCTCATCGGTGCAGGTACGACAGGTTCTGCCTGGGCAACAGCTGCGCCGCCGAAGGCGAGCGCGCCGGTCAGTGCTGCAGCGGTCAGAGTCTGTGGCAAACGCTTCATGTGTTTCTCCTTTAGGGAATGTGTTGTTACGCGCATCCGGTGGAGGTACGCGCCAAAAGATACGAGTCGTTCTCGACGCCAATCACAATAGTCACAAGGTTCACAGTTGTCACGCGAAAAACCACAGTTAACTGTAATTTTCATGCGTTACGACCGTGGAAAACCTAGAAAAATAGAACAGCTGTGTGGCTGAAATTGCGCTAAGGGCCGGTATGATGCTGTATGTAGGTGCAGATAGTACGGTCAACTTCGTCATATATGCGTGTCGCTGCATTCGAAATCAAAGGCCAAGGGGTAAGCGGGGGTGTTGGCGAAAATAATTTGGGAAGAGAGAGGGCCGTCGGCAAGTGCTAAGCGGTGTTTTGGTATGGGCGCCGGCGTGTGGTTGAATGTATAGGTTGCAAAAGCTGGTCGGCCCGTAGCGGTGCGTTTCCGAACCGCCGGTCCGAGACCCTTCGGCATAGTCCGTTGTCAAGGCTTGAGCATCGTAAGTTTGTAGACCGCGTGCGGCAAGGACGGAAATCTTACCGCACATCAATCCAGGTCAGGAGACCCATAGTGATTCAGCAAGAATCGCGTCTGCGCGTCGCCGACAACTCTGGTGCACGTGAACTGCTGTGCATCCGCGTTCTCGGCGGCTCTGTCCGACGCTCCGCTGGCATCGGCGACGTCATCGTCGCGACTGTCAAGGACGCTGTCCCAGGTGGCAACGTCAAGGAAGGCGACATTGTAAAGGCAGTTATCGTCCGTGCGAAGAAGGAAACCCGTCGTCCGGACGGCTCCTACATTCGCTTTGACGAGAACGCTGCAGTTGTTCTCAAGGGCGATAGCGAGCCCCGTGGTACCCGTATCTTTGGACCGGTTGCTCGCGAACTTCGTGACAAGCGTTTCATGAAGATCGTTTCTCTCGCACCGGAGGTGATCTAGTCTTATGAAGATCCATAAGGGAGATATGGTGATCGTCATTTCGGGCCCAGATAAGGGCGCGAAGGGCAAGGTCATCGAGGCATACCCAAAGCGTGACAAGGTCCTCGTTGAGGGCGTTAACCGCATCAAGAAGCACGTCGCAAACTCTGCTGCCGAGCGTGGCGCCGAGTCCGGCGGAATCGTTACCCAGGAAGCTCCGATCCACGTGTCCAACGTTGCGATCGTTGACTCCGAAGGCAACCCGACCCGCGTGGGCTACCGTTTCGACGAGAACGGCAAGAAGGTCCGTATCGCGCGTAGCAACGGGAAGGACATCTAAAAATGAGCGAGAACTATACCCCGCGTCTGAAGACTCGCTACCGCGAGGAAATCCGCAAGTCCCTGAATGACGAGTTCAAGTACGACAACGTCATGCAGATCCCTGGCGTCACCAAGGTTGTTGTCAACATGGGTGTTGGCGAAGCCGCACGTGACTCCAAGGTCATCAACGGCGCACTCCAGGACTTGACCGCTATTACCGGTCAGAAGCCGCAGCTGCGTCGCGCTAAGAAGTCCATCGCGAACTTCAAGCTCCGTGAGGGCATGCCTATCGGTGCACGCGTTACCCTGCGTGGCGACCGCATGTGGGAGTTCCTGGACCGCCTGCTGACCATCGCGCTGCCACGTATTCGTGACTTCCGCGGTTTGTCTGATCAGCAGTTCGACGGCCACGGCAACTACACCTTCGGCCTGTCCGAGCAGTCCATGTTCTACGAGATCGACATCGACAAGATCGATCGCCCTCGTGGTATGGACATCACCGTCGTTACCACCGCTACTAACGACGACGAGGGTCGCAAGCTCCTGCGCGAGCTCGGCTTCCCGTTCAAGTAAATAGAGCGCTAAGAAATCCCAACTCCCCGGAAGGGGCGTTGGGATTTTTTGGTTTTGGCGCTGCTGGCGGGGCGGAGGCGATGGTGATAGCCGGCTTAGGCGTCTTCGGCCTCTGTGTGCGTGGTGCCCTCATATTGCCAGCCGACGACCGCGTTGCGCACCGCTGGCTCCAGCGGATTCGCAGGTTGGATACAACTGATGGTGAGTAGGCGGCCGGGCATGGGGCCATCGCCCCAGATAGAGGTGTCGTCAGACAGGCCTTGCTTATCAGGGTCGTGCAGGTCAGTTGCGGTATAGATGAGCCAGTTCTGCCCGGAGTCTTGGGTGCGCACGTAGAGCTTGTCTCCCAGATGAACCTTGTGCTCATTGGCGGAGCCATCGTAGAGGTTATTAAATACGCCCGGCACGCCCGCCCCCGTATGGCCAGCGATGACCACGATGTCCTGGGCTGTCGTGCCCGGCAGTGAATAAGGACGGTCTTCGGCTGTATAGGTGCAGGCCTTATTCATGGAATCCGGATTGATGGCGCCGTTAACTACGCGGCAGGAGCCGTCCTGGAAATCGGCATGGACCTCAATAGCCGGGATGAAGAGCTCGACCGCAGGTGAAGGGTCGATGGCAGGCGCCTCTTCTGCGGTGACTTCATTGGTCTCTAGTCCCTCTGGAGGGTTGACCACGCGGTTAATCGTGCTGGCGAGTAACACGGTAGCGACGATGCCGATGACCACGCGAAGGATGCCGGAGGACTTCCATACCTTTTTGATTCGCTCCCACAATGTGGGTTTGCGGCGGTGCCGGGGAAGCGATGTTTCCTCAATGCGGCGCGGCGGGCGGCGGCGCTGTTGCTGGCGGGTGCGCGTTTCTGTCTGGCGCCACTGGCGATCGGCATCTGTGCGGTCGGATCGCGATGGAACGCTCCGGCGCCCATGAGCGGGAAGCCGATTCGGTTCCCTCCGCGGACGGTAGTGGGAATCCATGCGACCTCCGAAGAGAAGTTAGGGTTATAGGAAAGCTCTAGCTTACAACGCAGGGGTATGCATACCCGGAATTGACGCGGAATCAGGTGGTCACGATAAGATTAGAGGGATTTAATTCGCTCTAATTAATGAGGTAGAAGATGTCTCTCAATGATGCCGCTAAGGCAGCGGCCGTCAAGAAGGTCACCTTATTAGATGAATCCTTCGCTCGCTTTGCAGCTCGCGCTACTTTGGCCGGCGTGTACCTGTGTATCGGTACCGCCTTCGCCGGCGTGGTAGGCCAAGCTGTCAATGGTGTTGCGCCGGGTTTGGGGGCTGTGGCTTTTGCCCTGTTTTTCGGCGTCGGCCTTTTTGCCATTTTGCTCTTGGGTGCGGATCTGGCTACCGGCAACATGATGTACATGGTCTATGCCGCCAGCAATAAGCAGGTGCGGTGGGGTAAAGCGCTCTACTTGCTGCTTATTACCACCATTTTCAACCTGGTAGGTGCGATCATCTTTGCCGCCATTATGGCGATGTCCGCCAAATTTGCTGACCTGGATCCCTCGCACCTGCTGGTGACGGTTTCTGAAGGCAAGCTCATCAAGTCCCCGCAAGGCATGCTGGTAGAGGCCATCGCCGCGAACTTCGTGGTCAACATGGGTATCGTCGGTGCTATCTTTGCCAAGGATGCGGCTTCGAAGTTCTTTGTTATCATCCCGATCATTGGCGCTTTCGTGGCGTTAGGCCTAGAGCACGTTATCGCGAACTTCTGTCTGTTTAGCATCACGCTATTCGCCTCCGATCCGGTGCCTGCAACTCTGACCGCCGGCAACGTAGCTCTCAACTGGATCCTGGTGTGGATCGGCAACTTTATTGGCGGCGGTCTTTTGGTTGGTGGCGTTTACGCGTGGCTCAACCGTGGACCGGAGGCCTACCGCGACTAAGCGAGTTCGCCGGAATAAAGGTTAAAGCGGTCGCCGCGTGCGAAGCCGACGAGCGCCATGCCGGTTTCGCGGGCCGTTTCTACCGCTAGGGAGGAGGCGGCGCTCACGGCAACGAGCATGCCGAATCCGGCCATCGCGGCCTTTTGGACGAGCTCGAAGCTGGCGCGCGAACTCATGACCAGAATGAGGTCGTCCGCAGGAAGTCGGTTCTCTAGTAGTAAGTGGCCGATGACCTTATCCGCGGCATTGTGGCGGCCGATATCCTCGCGAATGACTACCGGTTCACCGTCCAAGGTGAAAGCACCGGCGGCGTGGATGCCGCCGGTCTTTTTAAATTGCTTCTGCTCGGCCCGCAGCTTGTCCGGCAGCTTGGCGACGACATAGGGGTCCACTGGTATATGGGGAATCCGGTAGCGGGTCTGTTTGGTCAAGGCCTCGATAGAAGATGTGCCGCATACGCCGCAGGCAGAATTTGTGGTGGTCAGCCGGAGATCGCTCAGATCCAGTACGTTCTTCTTCGCCAGATCGATGTCGAGCAGGTTGTAGGTATTCATGCCGTTGACGGTGGCACCGGCGCAGTAGCGGGCCTCGGTGACGTCGCTAAGCGAAGCAATATGGCCCTCCGAATGCAAGAAGCCGTGCGCCAACTCGATGTCATGGCCAGGAGTGCGCATGGTGGTGGTGATGGTCTGGCCACCCGCGCGGATTTCCAGGGGCTCCTCGCCGGCGACGGTATCGGCGCGGGTATCGACCTGCAGGCCATCTCCCAGGCGGACCTTGGTGACGGCAAAAGTAGAGTTCTTGCGGCCGGCCATTACTGCAGTACCTGTTTCAGAGCGTTGATATTGCCGCGGGCTTCCTCTACGTCGCTGGAGGCTAGACCCACGAGGAAGGCAGTAAGTGGGGCTGCGGGGCGGGAGCGCTTGTGCGCGACGTCCTTGGTGAGGTCCAGGATTTCGCGGGTGAGTGCGGTTGCCTCCTGAGGATCGAGGCCGAGGTGACGGGCGGCTTCTTCGAGCCACTCGTGTGCGGATTGGATGGGGTCCTCGTGTGTTTGGCTCATCACCATCTCCTTTTTCACGTTCGTGCTGGTCTCGACTCTAATGAAGGCACAAGACTATTTGGAAAACCGCAGGTTATGGCGTAGCATAGTACCTCGTGCTTGCGCCGAGGCGTTGGCGTGCCCCAATCATTGTGGATTTTGGCACGCTGAGCTGCAGAAAGCGCTGAGCCGATGCAAGAACTGAACATCAACTTTGTTGTAGGCCCCTCGCCGTAGATAGCGGACCGTTGTCTGAATCAAAGGGTGGCGAGCGCCTTACGGTATTGACCGTAGGGAGCGTGAGTAGCCCGAAATCACACGGAGAACGCTTTGGTGAGCACGGGAACCGCAACGAGAAAGGTACACGGTCACTCATATGACTATGACTGATCCTATTGCCGACATGCTGTCGCGCGTGCGCAACGCAAGTAATGCGCACCATGACACCGTGTCGATGCCTACCTCCAAGCTGAAGGCAAACATTGCCGACATCTTGAAGCAGGAAGGCTACATCGCTGACTACACCGTCGAGGGCCACACCCTGTCCCTCGAGCTGAAGTACAACAACCGCGAGCGCTCCCTGTCTGGCCTGCGTCGCGTGTCTAAGCCGGGTCTGCGTGTGTACGCAAAGTCCACCGAACTGCCACAGGTCTTGGGCGGCCTGGGCGTGGCTATCATTTCCACGTCCCACGGCGTGCTGACTGACCGTCAGGCTGAGGAGAAGGGCGTAGGCGGAGAAGTTCTCGCCTACGTCTGGTAAAGGGAGGTTTGACACATGTCTCGAGTCGGTCTAGCACCAATCGCCGTACCGAACGGCGTCGAAATCAAGATCAACGGCCAAGACGTTGAGGTTAAGGGCCCAAAGGGCACCCAGAGCGTTAACGTTCCAGAGCCTATCGCCATCAACCTGGAAGACGGCGTACTGTCCGTCTCCCGCCCTGATGACCACCGCAAGCACCGTGCTCTGCACGGTCTGTCCCGCTCCCTGCTGAACAACGCCGTTGTTGGCGTGACCGAGGGCTACACCATCAAGATGGAAATCTTCGGTGTCGGCTACCGTGTCCAGCAGAAGGGTAAGGACCTGGAATTCAGCCTGGGCTACTCCCACCCGATCCTCATCGAGGCTCCGGAGGGAATTACCTTCGCAGTGGACGGCGCAACCAAGCTGTCCATTACCGGTATTGACAAGCAACTAGTCGGACAGATCGCCGCAAATATCCGTCGTCTGCGTAAGGACGATCCTTACAAGGGCAAGGGTATTCGCTACGAGGGCGAGCAGATCCGTCGCAAGGTCGGAAAGACGGGTAAGTAAGCAATGGCAAACACTGAAAACACCAAGCGCACTCCAGTCGGCAAGGACATTTCCTCTCGTCGTCGCGAAGCACGCGCACGCCGTCACTTCCGTATCCGTAAGACCCTGCGTGGCACCCCTGAGGCACCACGCCTGGTTCTTCACCGCTCCTCCCGTCACATGCACGTACAGGTCATCGATGACCTGGCAGGCCACACCCTGGTCTCCGCATCCTCCATGGAGGCGGACGTTCGTGCACTCGAGGGCGATAAGAAGGCCAAGGCTGCCAAGGTAGGCGAGCTGGTTGCCGAGCGCGCTAAGGCCGCTGGCATCGAGCACGTCGTATTCGACCGCGCAGGCTACAAGTACCACGGCCGCGTCGCTGCGCTGGCTGACGCCGCACGTGAAGGTGGTCTGAAGTTCTAATGATCATCGTCAACGGAAACATCAACGGAAGGAACGCCTAATGTCGGACCGTGAACAGCGTGACGGCGGACGCTCCGCCGAGAACAACAAGAACAACCGCGGTGGCAACGGCCGCCGCAACGATCGTCGTAACCAGCAGGACAACGAGCGCGATAAGTACATCGAGCGCGTTGTGACCATCAACCGCGTCTCCAAGACCGTTAAGGGTGGCCGCAACATGTCCTTCACCGCCCTCGTCGTCGTTGGTGACGGCCAGGGTCAGGTTGGCGTTGGCTACGGCAAGGCCAAGGAAGTCCCGGCCGCAATCCAGAAGGGCGCTGAAGAGGCTCGCAAGAACTTCTTCCGCGTTCCGATGATTGCCGGCACCATCACCCACCCGGTTGAGGGTCGCGACGCAGCTGGCATCGTCATGATGAAGCCTGCCGCACCTGGTACCGGTGTTATCGCTGGTGGTGCTGCTCGTCCAGTGCTCGAATGCGCTGGCGTGCAGGACATCCTGTCGAAGTCCCTGGGCTCCGACAATGCACTCAACGTCGTCCGCGCTACCGTGGACGGCCTCAAGCAGCTGGTCCGCCCTGAAGAGGTTGCCGCACGTCGTGGCAAGTCCATCGAAGAGGTCACCCCGGCCCGTATGCTGCGCAAGCGCGCAGGTCAGGAGGCATAAGCAATGGCTCTGAAGATTACACAGGTAAAGGGCCTGGTGGGCACCAAGCCGAACCACCGCAAGAACATTGAGGCTCTCGGCCTCAAGCGCATCGGTCACTCTGTAGTTAAGCAGGACACCCCGATTGTTCGCGGTATGGTTCACAAGGTTCGCCACCTGGTCACCGTCGAAGAAGTGGCAGGGGAGTAAACCATGGCTGATATCATCAAGCTGCACGACCTGCGCCCAACCGCAGGAGCAAACAAGCCTAAGACCCGCGTCGGCCGCGGTGAGGCATCCAAGGGTAAGACCGCTGGTCGCGGTACCAAGGGCACCGGTGCTCGTAAGCAGGTTTCCGCTGCTTTCGAGGGTGGCCAGATGCCGATCCACATGCGTCTGCCTAAGCTGAAGGGCTTCAAGAACCCGAACCATGTTGAGTACCAGGTAGTTAACGTAGCTGACCTGGCTGAGAAGTTCGCAGATGGCGGCGACATCACCGTTGCTGACATCGCAGCTGCTGGCTTGGTCCGCGCTAACAAGCCGGTCAAGGTTCTGGGCAACGGCGACATCAACGTTAAGTTGAACGTCACCGCTGACAAGTTCTCCAAGTCTGCTGTTGAGAAGATCGAGGCTGCTGGCGGTTCCGTCAACACCAAGTAATCTCCTCTAGGTAGATTTCATCCCCCTCTCCGCACACGCGGGGCAGGGGGATTTTTTAGTGCTTCATGACGGACGCACCGGGGTTGGTGCGAATAGTTGGGCGGGGCGAATGCCATCACTCGGCAGTGAACATTGTTGACAGCAAACCTTTATAAATAAATAAGGTTGGTGGTATAGCGATATATATTCACGAGTGTTACAGTCATCCTTAGTTGAAAATCATCTAACGTTAAGGAGACTCTTATGTCGTCTATTTCTTCCCTGCTCGCAACCGCAGTCGCTGCCATCATGCCATTTGCCGGCTCTACCGGCCCGGTCGATGCCCAGGAACAGCTCTCCCAGCCGGATCCTGCTGAGACCGCCCAGACCGCACCGGTCGAGGCTGGTGAGCAGCCTGCGCAGGACCAGCAGCCGGGCGCCCACGCTGAGAAGGGCCGCATCACCGGCGATAAGGAAGATGTCATCAACGGTGACGCAGAGGGTACCGAAGAGGTCGATCCAGGGTTCAACGGTGGCAACCTGCAGAGCGGTAAGCTGGCCGTGCAGCGCGAGCTGGCGCTTGCTACCCAGGAGGCCGGCCACGAGTTCATGAACATCGAGTTTAAGGACGATCACTCTGCTCACCTGACCTTCCCGGAGACCTACAACCCGGAGAAGGATGAGGCAGCTGTGCA
The DNA here is from genome assembly GCF_030229215.1 of Corynebacterium sp. MSK150. Lineage (NCBI taxonomy): Bacteria > Bacillati > Actinomycetota > Actinomycetes > Mycobacteriales > Corynebacteriaceae > Corynebacterium > Corynebacterium sp. MSK150. The sequence continues at coordinate 120,665 of NZ_JASPHM010000004.1, read as the reverse complement.
GCGCGTCATGGACGCCCTGAAGATCAACGGCTACGACAACATCACCGCTGCCTACTAAAGCGTGAATGTCCCGAGACTTTGGGACGAAAAAGGAGGGTGGAACGCTCGGGGAGGGCGTTCCACCCTTTTTGCTTTTCCCACCAGAGTAGCCGCGGGGGAGGAAAGGCCTAGGCCTCGTCTACGGTCTTCTCGTACAGGCCGGGGAAGCGGTCATCCGGGTCGGTAACCGCCTTAATAGTCGAAGGAAGGCTTCCACCGTAGAGCTCTTCGAATTTCTCCCGGGAATAGAAGGCCTCGGAGTAGAGGGACTTGTGTCCGCCTAGCTCGTTGACCTTGGATTCGATGACTCTGTTGAACGCGCCATTATTCGGCGCGGATGGATCGACGTGGTCGCCGTCCACGCCGGACCAGAAGCCGACGTTGACCCAGGTTTGTCCGGGGCGCAGCGGGTAAAGCGGCCATGGATCGGCGGAGTCAGAGGCAAGGTCGCCAGTGCCAACAAGTTCGTTTACGCCATCGCGCAGACGGATGGGGCACAGCCACACCGGTTGAATATCGGAGGCATTAAAGAACCAATGGAGGAATTCCGGCAGGTTTTCTGGGGTGACCTCGATATCCTGCACCACGCGCTCTGCGCGTGGCTTACCGTGGGGCTTTTTGATGAAGTTATATTCCAGCTCGTATTTGCGGTCGAGTCGGACCAGCTTCCAATAGAAGGAGCTGCGGCGAAGCTCGCGCGGCCACACCTTGCGCACTTTCGGGTTCTGCGCACCAAAAGCACGCGAGCACCAGAACCAATCGGTATCCCAGCGCCAGATATAGTCGCGGATGGTGAGGCGATCGCGGCGGATGCCAGAGGCGTGCTGAATGCTGCGGTAGTAAATCTTGTCCCGTGTGTAATCGGAGGTTGGTCCCTCCTCATCAGTGAAGCGGGCAAAGACAAGGTACGCCTCGTCCTCGGAGAAGACTACGCCGTCGAGGCCGTGGACGGGCTCGCCGCGGTGGGTGTGGGAAGAGGCGACGTCGGCAAGCGCGCGGCTCGCTTCCTCCACGGTGTGGAAACGCTCTTCGCGCAGCTCTACATAGGCGGGCACGGGTTCCAGCTCAATCTTGAGGCGCACCGCATAGCCCAGCGAGCCATAGGAGTTGGGGAACAGACGGAAGAGATCGACGTTGTCTTCGCGGGAGCAGGTGAGAATCTCGCCGGTGCCGGTAAGGACATCCATCTCCAGCACGGACTCGTGTGGGAGACCATTGCGGAAGCTGGTAGATTCCACGCCCATGCCAGTTACCGCACCGCCCAAAGTAATGGTCTTAAGCTGCGGTACGACGAAGGGCATGAGGCCATGGGGCAGGGTGGCATCGACTAAGTCCTCATAGGTGCACATGCCTTGCACATCGGCCGTACGGGCAACTGGGTCGACCTCAATGACGCCGCTAAGGCCGGACACATCGAGGCCCTCCTGCTCCTCGCTGCGGCTACGGAAGAGATTGGAGGTCTTCTTAGCTAGGCGCACGCGCTTTCCGGCCGGGACAGCACGGAAGCTCGCCAGCAGCTTATCGACGCCCTCCTGGTGCGCCGTCCACCCCACCGGCTCAATGGGCATGGCATCCACCGGCCGCGGCTGGGCGGCGGCGAGGCGTTCACGCAGGTTATCAATGAGAGTCATGACACCCCTCCTTAAAAGCGGCTATCTTCCCACCAGCGGCGCTCGGGAACGCCGGCGCGGGAACCGGCCTCGCCCAGCTTGACGCCGAGGAAGTGATACAGGTTGATGATATTGCGCTCAAAGCCCCACTCAGATCCGGCCATATAAATGCCATAGAGGCGGGCGGTGGGTAGGCCCACGGTTGCGCAGGCCTCGTCCCAATTGTCCTTCAGGTTCTCGCACCAATCGTGCAGCGTGCGCATGTAATCAAAGCGCAGAGACTCGGTGTGAATGACTTCAAAGCCATTGTCCTGCATGGCCTTGGTGACATTGCCGGAGCCGGTGAGCTCGCCGTCAGGGAAGATATAGCGGTCAATGAAGCCGCCCTTGGGGGTCTTGTGGTTATCCGGGTAAGTGATGTTGTGGTTGAGCATCAGGCCGCCGACCTTCAATTTGCCGTGGAGGAATTTGAAGAAGTCGTTGTAGTTCTTCACGCCAATGTGCTCGATAATGCCGATGGCGGAGATAGCATCGAAGCCCTCTTCGGTGATATCGCGGTAGTCCATGAAGCGGACCTCCGCCAAGTCTTGGAGGCCTTCCTCCTCAATCTTGCGCTGGCCCCACTCGGCCTGTTCCTTGGAGAGGGTGACGCCGATGGACTTCACACCGCGGCGTGCTGCGTAGCGCACCATACCGCCCCAGCCGCAGCCCACGTCCAAATGGCGGTCGCCCTCCTTGAGGCGGAGTTTGTCAAAGATGAGGCGATACTTATTCTCTTGGGCTTCCTCCAGGGTGGCGTCCGGGGAGGGGTAGTAGGCGCAGGTGTAGGTCATCGAATCGCCCAAGAACAGCTCGTAGAAATCATTGCCAACGTCGTAGTGATCAGAAATGACATCGGCATCGCGCTGTTTCGAGTGCTTGGACAGGCCGTCGTGCAGTTTGCGGCGCAGCCACGAAGCGCGCTCCACCTCGGGGACCGGCTGGATTTGGAAGGCACCCATGGATGCTAGGGAACGAACAACGCGCGCCAGGGTCTTGGCGTCCGGCTTCTGGAATTTGTCATACATGGCATGCAGCGCGTTAAAAATTCCATAGGGGTGTGCCGGGTGATCGCCATGCACCGTGATGCCGTCCGTGACATATGCACGCGCAAAACCCACATCGCCGGGATGGGTAGCGATAAAGGAGAGGCCCTCAAGGCTATTAATCGTCACCTTGTATTGGGCGTCTTCTGGTCCGGTCGCGGACCCATCGAAGGCCTCCCAGCGGAAAGGGTTGGGGCTAGGGACAAATACGTCGATGATCTCAGCAACGGTCATCGGCGTGAATTTCTTGCTCATAAGTACTGCTTTCGAAACATTAGGTTCACACCAATAACGGCCTCGAAGCGCAAGGCTGTGAGGTCGGAGACTATTTAAGGGAATTGCGCGGGGGCAATACCCTTCATGGTAAACCCCGGATGCAAAACGCGCGAAAGATCAAGCAATCATGGTCACACTATTGGGTCTTAATGTGGCTATGCGGGGCAAGGCTGGTAGGGTAATGGGGTCATAAGTGTTCAACCGTCCCTGAAGGAAACCTGAATTTCCCCTAAGCTTTCTGGCGCAGGGGGTGCGGTTTCCTAGGGGTAGATGAGTTTCCACCTCCGTGTATGAACGCGAAACCCTCCCTAGATTTCGCGTTCGGCAGCGGTAGGCCAGGAGGATTTTGTAGTGTCCGCCATTGTCCAGGCTTTCAAGGATGCCGACCTACGTAAGAAGATCATCTTCACCATCGTGATGATCATCGCGTACCGCGTCGGTGCACAGATCCCGTCTCCGGGTGTTGACTATGCGTCTATTGCTGGCCGTTTGCGCCAGTTGACCGAGCAGTCCGGAGACCTTTACTCCGTCATCAACCTCTTCTCGGGTGGTGCGCTGCTGCAGCTGTCGATCTTCGCTATCGGCATCATGCCGTACATTACGGCGTCCATTATTGTGCAGCTGCTGACCGTGGTCATTCCTCGCTTTGAGGAATTGAAGAAGGAAGGCCAGTCCGGTCAGGCCAAGATGACCCAGTACACCCGCTACCTGACCCTCGCGCTGGCGTTGCTGCAATCCTCCGGCATCGTCGCGCTGGCAGACCGTGAGCAGCTGCTGGGGCAGGGCGTACCGGTCTTGGCAGATGACCGAAACTTCTTCACCCTCATTGTCTTGGTCATCACCATGACCTCCGGCGCTGTACTGGTGATGTGGATGGGTGAGCTCATCACCGAAAAGGGCATCGGTAACGGCATGTCCCTGCTCATCTTCGCTGGTATCGCAACCCGCCTGCCCACCGATGGTGTAAGCATCCTGCAGAACAATGGCGGCCTCGTCTTCGCCATGGTTGTAGCCGGCTTGGTCGTCCTAGTTGTTGGCATTACCTTCATCGAGCAGGGCCAGCGCCGCATTCCGGTTCAGTACGCAAAGCGCATGGTCGGCCGCCGCCAGTACGGTGGTTCCTCTACCTACCTGCCGCTGAAGGTCAACCAGGCCGGCGTTATCCCGGTCATCTTCGCTTCCTCCCTTATCTATATGCCGGTCCTCATTACCCAGATTGTGAACTCTGGCTCCCCCGGCACCCCGGATAACTGGTGGCAGCGCAATGTCATCGCGCACCTGCAGGCGCCTTCCTCCTGGCAGTACATCGTGCTGTACTTCGTCCTGACCATCTTCTTCGCTTACTTCTATGTCTCGGTGCAGTACGATCCGGCAGAGCAGGCGGATAATATGAAGAAGTACGGCGGCTTTATCCCGGGTATTCGCCCGGGCCGTCCGACCGCGGAGTACCTTGGTTATGTGATGAACCGTCTGCTGTGCGTGGGCGCCCTGTACCTGGCAGTTATTGCCATCCTGCCGAACATCCTCTTGGATCTCGGCGTGGGCCGCTCCTCCGCCAGCGGCACCTCCGCCTTTGGTGGTACGGCCATCCTGATTATGGTCTCCGTCGCCTTGACTACGGTCAAGCAGATCGAGTCCCAGCTACTGCAATCCAACTACGAAGGACTACTTAAGTAATGCGTCTTGTACTTCTAGGACCTCCCGGTGCCGGCAAGGGCACCCAGGCAGCTATCCTCAGCGAGAAGCTGAACGTTCCGCACATCTCCACCGGCGACCTGTTCCGCGCCAATATCGGCGAAGGCACCCCGCTGGGTGTAGAGGCAAAGTCCTACATCGATGCAGGCAAGCTGGTACCTACCGACGTCACCGCCCGTATGGTCGAGGACCGCCTTAACCAGGATGACGCCAAGAATGGCTTCCTGCTGGACGGTTTCCCGCGTACCACCGAGCAAGCAGACATCCTGGAGGAGCTGCTGACTAAGAAGGGCGAGAAACTCGACGGAGTTCTCAACTTTGAGGTCTCTGAGGATGTTGTTGTTGAGCGCATGATGGCCCGTGGCCGCGCCGACGATAACGAGGAGACCATCCGCACCCGCCTCGGTGTCTACCGCGAGGAAACCTTCCCACTTATCGAGCACTACGGCGATGCCATCATCTCCATCAAGGCCGAAGGCACCGTGGAGGAAATCAACGCCCGTGCGATGGAAGCACTGGGTAAGTAAGCATGGCTTTTCGACGCCGCAGTAAGCGCATCCCCGCCCGCACCCCGGGCGAGCTAGACGCCATGCAGGCCGCCGGCGAAATTGTTGGCAAGGCACTGCAGGAAGTCCGCGCTGCTGCGGCGTCTGGCGTATCTACCCTCGAGTTGGACGCGGTGGCTGAGCAGACCATTCGCGATGCCGGCGCCTATCCCACCTTCAAGGGGTACGAAGGATTTCCGGGCTCCATCTGTGCTTCCGTTAATGACGTCATCGTGCACGGCATTCCGGATAAGGAAACCGTCCTCGTAGATGGCGACTTGGTGTCTATCGATTGCGGTGCCACGCTCGATGGCTGGGTAGGCGATAGCGCTTGGTCCTTTGCAGTAGGCGAGCTCGATGCAGACGTCGCAGCCCTCAATAAGGCCACCGAGTATGTCCTCATGGAGGGCATGCAGGCTATGGTTCCGGGCAATCTGCTTACCGACGTCTCCCATGCCCTAGAGCAAGCCACCCGCCGGGCCGAGCAGAAGTTCGGCGTGGATCTATTCATCGTGGATGGCTATGGCGGTCACGGCATTGGGCGCACCATGCACGAGGATCCTTACCTGGCCAATGAGGGTCGCCCGGGCCGTGGCCCACTGATCCAAGAAGGTTCCGTCCTAGCTATTGAACCCATGCTAACTTTGGGCACAGAGGATTCTGCCGTGCTAGAGGATGACTGGACGGTCGTTACCCTCGATGGCTCCTTTGCCGCTCACTGGGAGCATACGGTGGCCGCTACCGCCGATGGGCCCCGTATTCTTACCCGCCGCTACTGACATTTATTCCCCGATATGCCTGTTGCACTAGGCATATTCCCCTGAAAGGTTTATACTCACAGCCATGTCTAAATTTAGCTTCCGCAAGTTCCGTGCCACGGTTGCAGCGCCCGCAGTCGCTGGCGTGATGGCCTTGAGCGCCACTATTGCGGCTCCTGCCGCTACTGCCCAGGAGATTCCGAACCTGGATCAGCTCAGCTCCAAGGCAAACTCCGACCTCGCTCAGCTCTCTTCCCAGTCCGGCCTAGACCAGCTCACCGCTGAGGCAAAGAAGCAGCTGGATAACTTCCATGGCCAGAGCCGCGAGCAGGCCTGGAATACTCGCAACCAGATCCTGGACCAGGCAGAGAAGTTCTCCCCGGAACTGGCACCTAGCGTCCAGACCGCTGTGGACGGCGCTGTAGAATTCCTCTTCCCAGGCTTGATTGCACAGAAGAATGAGGAAGCGCGCAAGGCCCGCGAGGCCGCTGCTCGCGCCAACGCTGAGCGCGTCGCTGCCGAGAAGGCTCGCTCTGAGGCTGCGGCACGCAAGGCGGAAGCACAGCGCCGTGCCAACCAGTTCGACCGTGGCCCGTGCCCGGCCGATGCGAAGGTTTGTGTCGACCTGAATGGTCGACGCACCTGGCTGCAGGATGGCGGCAAGGTGTCCTACGTGTCCCCGGCAATGTCCGCCGGCATGCGCGGTCAGGAAACCCCACGTGGCACTTTCCACGTGACCCGCAAGGTAGAGCATGAGATTTCCCGCGAGTTCAATAACGCGCCGATGCCGTACTCCATCTACTTCACCAATAACGGTCACGCCTTCCACTTGGATGACCCGGCCGTTGATTCCAATGGCTGCGTTCACCTGCCACCAGACGCTGCCAAGCGCTACTGGGACAATGTACAGGTTGGCGATAAGGTCTTTATCTACTAAGGCCCGCGCTCTAAGCGAAAACCTCATCCCCCGAACTAATCTTCCGAAGAGGAGAATCGGTTCGGGGGATTTTTCCGGCTGAGGAGGAGGGGCGGGAGAGCTAGCGGGGCGTCGGAAAGCGCAGCGGTTTGGAAAACGTGTCGCTGCAGCGTATGCTGTTAAGTCGGTGTATAGCGTCAGCGAGGCTGGCGCGGATACGCCACCGCAGTAGACAACAAACATGCAGGTGACGGCAGACTTGGCCGTCGCCAGAAAAGTAGAGGTTATGGCTAAGGAAGGCGCAATCGAGGTAGAAGGCCGCATTATCGAGCCTTTGCCCAACGCAATGTTCCGTGTCGAGCTCGACAATGGACACAAGGTTCTTGCACACATTTCTGGCAAGATGCGTCAGCACTACATTCGCATCCTCCCAGAGGACCGCGTGGTTGTAGAGCTGTCTCCTTATGACCTGACCCGCGGACGCATCGTCTACCGCTACAAGTAAAGACTGTAAGCCTCCTCACCCAAGGGTGAACCCACAGGTTCACTCTGTCCACCTCAGGCTACGGTGGCCTGAGCCCGCACTGGTAAGCAACCCAAGGATTCCCGGCACGGCCCGGGCGAAGCGTTGCATGGAGCGGGACGGATGGGGAGAAAACCGCCGTAACAACCCGAAAGGACACGCCATATGGCACGTCTAGCTGGTGTTGACCTCCCCCGCAATAAGCGCATGGAGGTCGCTCTCACCTACATCTACGGCATCGGTCCAACCCGTGCCAAGGAACTGCTAGAAAAGACTGGCATTTCTCCTGACCTGCGCACTGACAACCTGGATGACGACCAGCTGTCGGCGCTCCGTGACGCAATTGAGGCTACCTGGAAGGTTGAGGGTGACCTCCGCCGTCAGGTTCAGGCTGATATCCGCCGCAAGATTGAAATCGGAAGCTACAAGGGTCTGCGCCACCGTCGTGGCCTGCCTGTACGTGGCCAGCGCACCAAGACCAATGCGCGCACTCGTAAGGGTCCGAAGAAGACGATCGCAGGAAAGAAGAAGTAATTCATGCCTCCAAAGACTCGTTCCGGCGCGCGCCGTTCCGGCCGTCGCGTCGTAAAGAAGAATGTGGCCCTCGGCCACGCATACATCAAGTCCACCTTCAATAACACCATCGTCTCGATCACCGATCAGACCGGTGCTGTTATCTCTTGGGCATCCTCCGGCCACGTTGGCTTCAAGGGTTCCCGTAAGTCCACTCCGTTCGCCGCTCAGATGGCAGCCGAGAATGCTGCACGCAAGGCAATGGATCATGGCATGAAGAAGGTTGACGTATTCGTCAAGGGTCCGGGCTCCGGCCGCGAGACCGCCATCCGCTCCCTGCAGGCTGCAGGCCTCGAGGTTTCCTCGATCACGGATGCAACTCCACAGCCGCACAACGGCTGCCGTCCGACCAAGCGCCGCAAGGTTTAAGGGAAAGGAAGAGGTAAGAAAATGGCTCGTTACACTGGCCCCGCTACCCGCGTATCCCGCCGTCTTCGCGTCGACTTGGTCGGCGGAGATATGGCATTCGAGCGCCGCCCGTACCCACCGGGACAGGCTGGCCGCAACCGCATCAAGGAATCTGAGTACCTGCTGCAGCTCCAGGAGAAGCAGAAGGCAAAGTACACCTACGGTGTGCTGGAGCGTCAGTTCCGTCGCTACTACGCAGAGGCCAACCGCCTCCCGGGCAAGACCGGCGATAACCTGGTTATCCTGCTCGAGTCCCGCTTGGACAACGTAGTTTACCGTGCAGGTCTGGCACGCACCCGCCGCCAGGCTCGCCAGCTTGTCTCCCACGGTCACTTCACCGTGAACGGCAAGAACATCAACGTTCCTTCCTACAAGGTCACCCAGTACGACATCATCGATGTCCGTGACCGCTCCAAGAAGATGGAATGGTTCGAAGATGCTCAGGACGCCCTCATCGATGCCAACGTACCGGCATGGCTGCAGGTTGTTCCTGATACCCTGCGCATCCTCGTGCACCAGCTGCCCGAGCGCGCTCAGATCGACATTCCGCTGCAGGAGCAGCTCATCGTCGAGCTTTACTCGAAGTAAACTGTTATACCGCACGGCCTGTAATGGCCTGGCGGATAACCAGGAATCTTCAATCCCGAAGATTTTTACCCCTCTACCGGCGTCAAATAGCGGTCGCCGAAAAGGAGAATTTCAATGCTCATTTCCCAGCGTCCTCAGCTCACCGAGGAATTCATCGACTCGTCTCGTTCCAAGTTCGTTATCGAACCGCTCGAGCCGGGCTTTGGCTACACCCTCGGTAACTCGCTGCGTCGTACCTTGCTGTCCTCCATTCCGGGTGCAGCGGTAACCTCCATCAAGATCGATGGTGTTCTCCACGAGTTCACCACCATCAACGGTGTGAAGGAAGACGTTTCCGAGATCATCTTGAACATCAAGAGCATGGTGCTTTCTTCCGACTCCGATGAGCCGGTTGTTATGTACCTGAGCAAGGAAGGCCCGGGCGATGTCACCGCGGGCGATATCCAGCCGCCGGCTGGCGTGGAGATCCACAACCCGGATCTGCACATCGCTTCCCTGAATGACACCGCCAAGCTGGACATTGAGCTCGTCGTCGAGCGCGGCCGTGGCTATGTCCCAGCCGCTCCTACCTCCGGTGAGATCGGCCGCATCCCGGTCGACCAGATTTACTCCCCGGTCCTCAAGGTCTCCTACAAGGTCGAGGCAACTCGTGTTGAGCAGCGCACCGACTTTGACAAGCTGACCATCGACGTCGAAACCAAGAACTCGATTTCTGCACGCGATGCCCTGGCTTCCGCCGGCGGCACCCTGGTCGAGCTCTTCGGCCTGGCCCGCGAGCTGAACAACGCTGCTGAAGGCATCGAGATCGGACCCTCCCCGCAGGAGACCGAGTACATCGCTGCTTATGGCATGCCGATCGAGGACCTGAACTTCTCCGTCCGCTCTTATAACTGCCTGAAGCGTCAGGAGATCCACACCGTGGGCGAGCTCGCTGAATGCACCGAGTCCGACCTGCTGGATATCCGCAACTTCGGCCAGAAGTCGATCAATGAGGTAAAGATCAAGCTGGCTAACTTGGGCCTGGCTCTCAAGGACACCCCTGAGGACTTCGACCCGACCCAGCTCGAGGGCTACGACGCAGAAACCGGTGATTTCAAGGATCCGGCTGCTGAGGATTCCGAGTAAAGAACCCCGCTGACTTGCGGCAATGACCTGATTGCCGCGCGCTCAACTTTTACCGCATACGAGGAGTACACAATGCCAACCCCTAAGAAGGGTGCCCGTCTCGGCGGCTCCGCCAAGCAGCAGGCTCACATGCTGAGCAACTTGGCAGCCAGCCTGATCGAGCACGGCGCTATCAAGACCACCGATGCCAAGGCGAAGGTCCTTCGCCCGTACATCGAAAAGATCATCACCAAGGCTAAGTCCGGCACCGTTGCTGACCGCCGCGCAGTTCTGAAGCTCATCCCGCGCAAGGATGTTGTTTCTTACCTGTTTGACGAGGTTGCCCCGAAGTTTGAGAACCGTGAGGGTGGCTACACCCGCACCATCAAGCTGGACAACCGCACCGGTGACAACGCCCCGATGTCCCAGATCTCCCTCGTTCTCGAGGAGACTGTGACCTCTGAGGCAAACCGCGCTACCCGCGCTGCTGCTTCCAAGCAGGCCGAGGAAGCTAAGGCAGACGAGGCTGCTGAGACCGAGGCACCTGCCGAGGAGACCGCAGCTGAGGAGTCCGAGGAGAAGTAATTCCTCTTCGGCCTTAGCGCTTCGCCGCCGCCTATCCCCACCTGTGGGAGGGCGGCGGTTTTTCATGTCCGCACCCAACTAGGGCTTAACGCACGAACGACCCAGACCCAGCGCCGGCGGGCAGTCAACACTCCGGTAGCATGAAGCCCACTATGACAGATGCGGCATCGACTTCCCCCGAAGGGCCGGCGGACGGATTCGTTCGCCTGCGCCTGGACTTGGCTTATGACGGCACGGACTTTCATGGCTGGGCCAAGCAGAAGGGTGGCCTGCGTACGGTGCAAGGCGTGCTGGAAGAGAAACTGGCGATGATTGCGCGCACGGAGGTGCCGCTTACCGTAGCTGGGCGGACGGATGCCGGCGTACATGCTCGTGGCCAGGTGGCGCACGTGGACGTTCCCACTGAGATGCTGGCGCAGCGCTCGGTAGCGGGGGAGCCGGGGAAGCTGGTGCGTCGGCTAGCAAAGCTTCTGCCAGAAGACGTTCGGGTACACGGCTGCGAGTTCGCACCCGCGGGTTTTGATGCGCGGTTTTCGGCGCTGCGTCGGCACTATATCTATCGGATTACTACCAATCCGCGCGGCGCGCTGCCGACGCGGGCGCGGGATACGGCCGAATGGATTAAGCCGGTGGATATCGATGCCATGCAAGAAGCCGCCACTGCCCTGGTAGGCCTGCACGATTTTGCAGCCTTCTGTAAGGCCAAGCCGAATGCCACGACCATCCGTGAATTGCAGGAATTTTCTTGGCGCGACGTTTCTACGCCCGAAGAGCCGGAGCTTTTTGAGGCCCGCGTGAGCGCCGATGCGTTCTGCTGGTCGATGGTGCGCTCGTTGGTGGGCTGCTGCCTGCGCGTGGGGGAGGGGCGCCGCGATGCCGATTTCGCTGCGGCACTGCTGCAGGAGACGAAGCGCTCTTCCAGCATCCCCGTGGCCCCGGCAAAGGGGCTATCGCTGGTCGCCGTTGATTATCCGGCGGCTGACCAGCTGGCCGCTCGCGCTGAGGCCACCCGCGAAAGGCGCAGCGCTGACTAGCGCCCAAGTGGCAGCGGTCGCCTACCTGGGATAGCCTGTGTGCTGGGTGTACACAGACTTTTCGGGGGAAAATCATGGCACGTCCGCTGCCTACTACCAAGGCCCAGGTCTCGGGGCATAAATTCTTGCGTCGCCGCGTCGAGCATGGGCTTGTCTTAGGCGATATCCGCATGATTCACGATCCATTGGCTAGGCGCCGCAAAGCCCTCCTTTTTGGCGGGGTCGGCGTCGCCTTCCTTGCGGTGGGCTCTGGCATGTTGGCATGGCTGCAGCCGAGTCCGCAGCCGGGTGATGCGCCGATTGTGCGCTCGGAGCAGGGACAGCTCTTTGTGGATGTCAACGACACCTACCACCCAGTATTCAACCTGGCGTCGGCGCGCATAATCGCCGGGCAGGCGGCCGAGGCACAGACCATTGGGGATGAGCACCTGCAAGAAGCGCTACTGGGCTCACCGGTGGGTATCTCGGATGCCCCTGGGTACCTCGCGGCGGCAGGCGAGAATCCCCAGCAGCGATGGGTAGCGTGTTTGGCCGGCAAGGATGAGGCGCCGTCTACAGAAAACCCGACCAGCATCGGCGGCCACCAAGTAGCGTCGCAGGAGGTTATTGTCCTTGCTGAGCCCGAGCAGAAAAGCCTCGGTGAGGAGCGCGCCGCACTGGTGGAATCCGAGGGCACGCAGTGGCTTATCACAGAGGAAGGCCGCGTGGCGTTGCCAGATTCCTCCAGCACCGAAGGGCGCGTCGTGCGCCGGGCGATGGGCGTGGACGATGACACCCACACCTGGCCCGTGCCGCCTGAGCTGCTCAATGCCTTTGCGGAGCTGCCACCGCTGAACTTTCCGTCCGATCCGCCCGAGGTTGTCGATACTGGGCAGAGCCTGTGGGCGCGTACGGCCGAGGGCGTAGCGGAGCTCACGCCTCCGCAGGCGGAGATGCTCGCAGGCGTAGGCGCCAAGGAGACGACAGCCACGCCGCAGGAGATGGCCGCGCTTGCCGACGCCCCCTTAAACCTCAACCTTCCTTCCACGTCCTTCCGCTTCTTAAGCCCGGACGATGGCTGGATGTGCGCTGCTAACGAGGGCGGCGGGGTAGTGGTACCTGCCCAAGCAGGCACCGTCGCCTTGGCAGGTGAGTCGGTGGCCCATCGCTTTGGTGGGCTCAACGCCGGTGGCGTAGGCGTAGACAGCGGCCATGGCTATCACGTGGTGTCACCCACGGGGCAGCGGCACGAGGTCAAGGACAAAGAGACTTTGGAAGCCCTTGGCACCGGCGTGGGCGCGCAGGTGCCGTGGGAGATCCTGCGCTTGCTGCCGGAAGGCTCCGCGCTCAACCGTGAGCAGGCTCTGCAGGTTAGTTCTTAGGCCGCAGCCCGCGCCACACCGCCCACGCAGCAAGCGCCAGCGCTAACCCACCCAGCACCCAGGCACTGCGTGTGGGGGCGCGCGAGTCGACTTCGTCGGCGGGGCGGATGGTCATAGCTCGGGTATCGACGTCCGGGCCCGCTTCCACGTGGGTGAGCACGGTGAGCGGGTCGATGAAGCCGTGCCCTGGCTCCGCGGCGTCCTCCAAGCGCTTGCGGAGGACGGCCGGGCTATCATCGGGAAAGCGTTGTGCCAAGAGGGCAGCGGTGCCGCTGACCACCGGCGCGGCAAAGGAGGTGCCATGGAACTGCGCCGTTCCGTCCGTGCCTTCCTTACCATCGGCCCATCCACCCTCAGGGTTGAGCGCAAGCGGAATGAAACCTTGCGCAGCAAGCTGGGGTCCGTCGGCCGAATTCAACGAGTAGTCAGCGAGTTCGTGCGAATCCGCTTGGGCGCTTACTGAGAGCACCGTGGGCGAATCCGCCGGAAAGACGCGGTCACCCATCTCACAGCTGCCAGAGGACGCATTGCCGGATGCTGCGATCACCACGGCCCCGGAGTCTTCCGCATGCGCCAAAGCACGATCCAAGCGAGAGGTATCGACCTGCGCGGCCACATCTGGCGGGACACAGGAGACAACGGAGATGTTGATGACGCGGGCACCGGCAGCGGCGGCGTCATCAATGGCGCGGGCCAAGGTGTCCAGCGATCCGGTGGTACTGTCTTCCGCTTCCTGGCGATAGTGCGCGCTGGTCTGGCGCACAGCGTAGATTTCTGCTCGCGGGGCGATACCGATATCGTGTCCGGCGATGACACCGGCCACGACGGTGCCGTGCAGGTCGCAATCGCGATGCGGCTCTGGGGACTCCGGCGCGACAAGGTCCGCGCCACTGCTGAGATGCCGCAGTTGGTCGTGACGGGCAACGCCAGTATCGATAACGGCTACTTTGACGCCTTCCCCGGTAGCAAAGGAATGTAAACGGGCCCGGTAGTCTAGCTGCTCCTCGCTTGGTTGGGGCGAAAGCGGTGAGGAATGCGCGGCGGCGCATTCGCGGTCCGGCTCGCGAGCGGCCGCATAGGGAGCAGCAGTCAGTCCTGCAGCGAATGCAACTACTAAAGCGGCAGGTAGCACGCGCATTATCCAAGCCCCCTGATGAGCACGAAGACACCGGCTAGGTGCGCGGCCAGCGGCAAACTAGCGGCAATGGCGAGGGATTCTATGCGCTCAAACCACGCGATGGTGGTGGGCTCGAGCCCGTCCACCTTGGGCGCCCACAGCGGGGCGCTCAGCATGGCGAGGAGAACCAGGCAGGCAACAAGTATTGGTGCCCAGGCATCGGCAATCCCGGAATTCGCCACCGCGTGGGTAGCGCATAAGCACGTAGCGAGACAGGCGGTCATCGCCAGCAGCATCAGGGCCCAGCTAGCCAACGCACGACCGTGCCGGGCGGCATGCATGACGACGGCACCCGCGGTGGTCACGCAGAGTGCTTGGACGAAGCCCGCGCCGGTGTGCTCAGCACCAAAGAGCACCGCAACGTACTCGGCGAGAGAATCGGGCGCGCCGCTCGTCGGCGCCAAGGCCGGACCACTGCCCGTCAGCGAGAGGGCGATCAGGGCCGGAATGAGACAGAGCGCCAGCCCACAGCACATTCCCTCATAGGCGCTGCCGGCGCGCCGGGCACGGATATCGACATCCGGCTGGACGGTATCCGAAACCGCGAGGTCTTGGCCGGCCGTGGGCAGCTGCGGGACTTTGAGCCCAGCGGTGGCAACGGTCAGCGCAGGAGCTGCGGCCAACAGGATAATGCCGGCGATCACCACGCAGGCGGCTGCCGCCGTACCGTGGCTGCCCTGGAGACCCGTCCCTGGTCCGGGCAGCAGGTAGCCCAAAGCCGCGACCAACAACAGCACTGAGACGGTGAGCGCCGCGGCGGTGGTGCGAACCGTGCTCAACCCGGTGACGTGACAGGCAAGCAGCACGATGAGGAGGGCGACGCAAGCGGTGAGTGCGGCAAAGGGGGCTTCGCTAAGCGAGGGCGAAATCACCACCCAGCCACACGCCATGCCGGCTACCAGGCTAAGGTGCACCAGTGATAGGGCGCGGGTCCACAAGGCGAGCAACAGGGCTCCAGCGGTCAACGCCGCCCACGCCGCTAGGGGAAGGGTGCTAACCCACACGAGGGCGAAGGTGGCAAGCAGCCCCGCCCAAGCCCAGATGGTGGGAAGGGCGGCGGTAGTATCCTCCTCAGCCGCGGCGGCGAGCGATTCCGCCGCATCCCGAATCACCGGTGCAGGCCGGCGCTCGCGCGGACTAATAACCAGGATGGAGCCTTCCGTGAGCGCAGTGGCAGCCAATGGGGCGGTGAGATCGATGGCGCGGCCGGAGGCTGTGCTCGCGCGCCAAGGCTCAGAAATGGTGGGCGCATCCACCAAGTCAGTGATTTCCGCCAAAAGCTCTCCCACGCTGGAGCTTAGCGGTAGCGCCACGTCCGCCTCCTTGTGGAAAGCGCCGGCATGAATGCGAACGGTAAGGCGCAAATGATGCGCCGTTGCAGTAGTCATGATGTCCCCCGAAAAATGTATGGATTGTGGGCGTCCCCCTTGCCCAATGCCACATATTGTGGCTTACTAGTGGCGACGTGTCCACCGCAGCGCGGGGAATCTTGGCAGGGGCCAAGGGCGCTTGGCGCGTGGCTCGGGGGAGGTTATTTAGGCATGCTTGGGATCGGGGATACCCGCGTCATTGAGCCGTTGACCATGCCATTGCGGGATGCTGCGCCGCCGCTGCCCACCGGCAGCATCGAGGCCGAGGAAGTCCCAGAGGCGGTGCGCCCACAACCGGTGCCGCTGGTGCGGCTGCTGCTGCC
This sequence comes from Corynebacterium sp. MSK150, assembly GCF_030229215.1. Classification (NCBI taxonomy): domain Bacteria; kingdom Bacillati; phylum Actinomycetota; class Actinomycetes; order Mycobacteriales; family Corynebacteriaceae; genus Corynebacterium; species Corynebacterium sp. MSK150. Next base: position 104,695 of record NZ_JASPHM010000004.1, on the reverse strand, counting down.
GGTGGTGATGATTGCGGCGATGCTCGGCATGGTCGCCCTCATGGTGTTAGGCGCTGGGGAATCCCGGCAGATTAGCCCGATGGCCTTGATGTTTCCATTGATGATGCTGGCGAGCATGGCCATGATGTTTGGGCCCAATAACAGCGGGCAGGACCCGGATGAAACCCGGCGTACCTACCTGCGCCACATTAAAGCCTTGCGGGAAAAGGCGCTGCGCAATGCCTCGGCGCAGCGTGCACATGAAAGTTATCGCCACCCGGCACCGGTGGAACTTAGCACTCTAGTCGGCTCGCGCCGCATGTGGGAGCGTGGCCCGGATGACTCGGACGCCCTCGAGGTACGCGTGGGAACTGGACCAACGACGTTGTGCACCCCCATCAACGTGCCGGATTCCGGCGCCACTGAAGACCTGGACCCGGTGTGTGCGGTAAGCATGCGCCAGACCATTAAGGCGGTGGGCACCGTTCCCGATATGCCGGTGGTTATCCAACTGCAGGCCTTTCGCTTCTTGTCCGTGTCCGGAATGGCGTCGACTCGGGGCGAAGAGCCCGCAGATCCCTCCCGCGATATGGTGCGCGCAATGGTGCTGCAGATGGCGTTGGCGCATGGCCCGGAAACCTGCGGTATCGAGGCCATCGGTGGCCAGTGGGAGTGGCTGAAGTGGCTGCCCCATGCGCGCACACCGGAAAAGGCGCGCTTTCGCATCCTCATAGTCGATGGCGTGCTGACCACGGGCACCGAAGACTTCTTCCACGATGATTCCTATACCACCATCATTGAGGTTGGTGGGGCGCCGTCTTCGGCGCTGGGGGTACGCGCCGAGCACGAAGGGCTAAGCCTCGTGGCAGGGGAGCAGCTGCAGGTGGTCACCGCGGCAGGGGTGGAAGACCTTGGGGCTCCCGATGGAATGAGTGCGGCCGGAGCGACGTTGCTTGCGCGCAGTATGGCCTCCTACCGCCGCCCCGATAGCACTTCTGGCCGGCGCGGCAGTGACCTTATGGGCCTTCTGGGCTATCGCGATGTGGAAGAGCTAGCGGCCAGTGGCATGTGGCATGGCCGGGAGGGTTCGGCCCGCCTCATGGTGCCCATCGGTATCGATACGGTGGGCCAGCCCGTCACGGTGGACCTCAAGGAATCTGCTCACGGCGGAATGGGTCCGCATGGCTTGTGCATCGGTGCGACCGGCAGCGGCAAGTCGGAGCTGCTGCGCACCCTTGTTACCGCGCTGGCGGCTACCCATAGTCCGGACGAGCTTAACCTCGTGCTCGTGGATTTCAAGGGCGGCGCGACATTCTTAGGATGCGACCGCCTGCCGCATACCTCCGCGGTGATTACCAACCTGGAAGAGGAATCTACGCTGGTAGAGCGCATGTACGATGCCATCTCCGGCGAGATGAACCGGCGCCAAGAGCTGCTGCGCACCGCCGGAAACTTTGCCAATGTCAGTGAATACAACGTTTCTGCCACCGCCGTGCGTGAGCACGGGCCCTTGCCGGCTTTGGTCATTGTGGTCGATGAGTTCTCGGAGCTTTTGGGCCAGCACCCGGATTTCGCGGAACTCTTTGTCGCCGTCGGCCGCTTGGGGCGCAGTCTCCACGTGCACCTGCTTTTGGCCTCCCAAAGACTCGAAGAAGGCCGCTTGCGGGGGCTCGATTCCCACTTGTCCTACCGAATCGGCCTGAAAACCTTCTCCTCAGCGGAATCCCGCCAGGTATTGGGCGTGACCGATGCCTACCACCTGCCCGGCCAGCCCGGCGCGGGCTACCTCAAATCCGATGCCGAGGCCTTGACCCGCTTCCAAGCTTCCTACGTGTCCGGGCCCCTGCCGCGCCGGGCGCTTGCCGACGCCTCCCCGGACCACCCCGCAGCCTCCCACGGCCGCGTGCAGCTCTTTCATGGCTGGTCCCAGGAAGAGGACAATACTAGCGCCGCGGTGGTTCTCGATGACTCCACCACTGTGCTTACCGAGGTCGTGCGCGCCGCAGCAGAAGAGGCCCACATGCGCGATCAATCGGCGCACCGCATCTGGCTGCCGCCGCTACCACCGGTCATTGAGCTATCCGCGTTACCGGGGCTTTCCGGTGCAGATGACGCGGGTGCAGTCTCGCCCACAGCGGACCAAGGGCCGCTGCGTGCGCCCATCGGCATTATCGATAGGCCGTATTACCAACGCCAGGATGAGCTGAGTATTGATTTCACCCAGCACGGCGGACACATGGCCCTGTGTGGTGGCCCGCAGTCCGGAAAATCGAGTGCGCTGCGCACGATCGTCTCTGCGCTAGCTCTACGGCATGACCCGCAGGCAGCACGCTTTTACGTCATCGATCTTGGTGGCGGTCAGCTATCGTCCCTAGAACGACTGCCCCACGTGGCCGGAGTTGCCGGGCGCGAGGAGGGCGAAAAGGTACGGCGCATCGTCGACGAAGTAGCTGGCTTTATCCGCCGCCCAGAAGGGTGCGCAACCTTCCTTGTCATTGATGGCTGGCACCACATCGGTACCTCGAATGCCGAGTTTGAAGACATAGCGGAGAAGGTCACCGAGATCGTCGCCGATGGCGCCTCCGCCCACGTGCATGTCATCATTGCCACTTCGCGGTGGACCACGATGCGCCCGGCTATCCGCGATCTCATTGCCAACCGCCTCGAGCTGCGCCTGGGTGAAGCCTTGGATTCGCTCATCGACCGCAAACTACAGCAAAAGCTCCCCAGCGCGCCGGGCCGCGGGCTCACCTTGGCGGGTGAGAATATGCTCTTAGCTCGCACCTCCAACCAGGACATCGCCCATATCTGCCGCGTGCATGCTGCGGCTGACCCAGTTCCACAGCTCAAGATGCTGCCCGCTGTGCTTACCTCGGCCGCACTCGCAGCTCAAGGGGGCGTGCCCACTGGCGAGATCGCCTGGGGCATCGGCGGGCGCGACCTCGATACGCTGACCTGGAATCCGTCTCGTGAGCCGCACCTAGTGGCAATCGGCGCGCAGGGCTGTGGCAAGTCCACCTTCTTGGCGCAGATCATGCGCGGCATTAGCGCTTTTGCGCGGGAAGACGCACGGCTCGTGGTCATCGACCAGCGCCGAGCCCACCTGGGAACCTTGGACCAGAACATGGTTGCTGCCTACGCCGCGACGCAGTCGAGTGCGCAAGAGACCATTGTCGATACAGTCCGGACCCTGGAATCTCGCCTGCCTGGCCCGGACATTACCCCAGCGCAGCTCGCCGCACGAGATTGGTGGCAGGGCCCAGACATTTACCTAGTCATCGATGATGCGGACCTGCTGAGCGATATTGCCGTCTCGCCGCTATTGGAGTTGCTTCCCCATGCCCGCGACATTGGCCTGCACCTTGTTATCGCTCGCAAATCCGGCGGCATCGGCCGCGCCCTATTCGGCCAATTCTTTTCCGCGGTTCGCGATCTGCAGCCGGCGCTGCTGCTTTTTGACGCCGACCGCGACGAAGGAACCATCTTCGGACTCAAGCCCTGCCACCAACCACCCGGCCGCGGTCAGTGGAGCATCCGCGGTGAAAACCTCGGCGTCGCCCAAGCGGTGTACCTAGAAGGAGAGAAGTAAATGACCACCAATCTCAGCGCGCATACGCCAACCGACACCCCGATCCCCACCGGTGGGGAGACCACCGCCGTCCCCATTACCGTCACCATCCTAGATGCGGCCACCATCTTTGAAGGCCCCGAAACGGTCTACCGCTATGACCTGCCGGGAACTGGCGTTGTGGAAGGCTGGGCCTTAGGCCAAGTCATGGATCAAATATCCAAGATGGCGGGACCGTCCTGGCCCGACGTGGAAGCCTGCGTGGTGGCAGACTCTTCCGGCACGGGAATTGCGCAGGAAGCTACCACCATCATTTGCCGGCAATTGGAAGTCACCGGGGTGCGCCTCATCGATCCAGAACCAACCATCTCTCCGCTAGTGGCCCCGGACCCACTCGGTCCGCCTCCTCACCCGGCTACTGAAGCCACGGATTCGGCGCCTCCCACTACGGTGATGGAGGCGCCTGCCTACGACGAGCCGGTAACGCCACGCTGGACCGACCGCCTGCGCGGTTGGCTCGGAGCTATCGATATCTTTCATGTGGCAATTGCCGTGGTCATCATCGCCGTGGCCGGAGCTTCTTGGTGGGCTATCGGTGCCCAAGCTTCAGGCGAAGGCGACGCCGCTTCGGATACCACGCGCCCGCAACCCCGCGCTGCCGCGCCAAGCCGCGAGGGCGCAACGGAGTCCGCGCCGGCCTCGCCACAACCGGGAATTCCGGGCGCGTCAGATTCCGGCAGTGACGAATTGAGCCCAGGCGAAAAGCGCTTAGATGTGGAGGGAATGTCCGTAGTCGTCCCCAGTGGGTTCCACACCAAGGTAGAAGATGGCCTGGTCACCGCCACCGGGGAAGACCCAAACCTACGCATCCTGCTGGCGGCGGATGAGATGTTTAACGTGCCGGCGGATGCCCTGTTTAAAGTAATTCACGCGCAGGTTGACGAAGATCCGGCGCTTCGCGATGCCACCGATGAGGCCGGGCGACTGACCTATACCGAAGACCCTGGGGACGGCTCCTTGGTGGAATGGACTACCTGGGAAGACCGTGGGCACCAGATGTCCGTGGGGTGCCATACCCGGCATAACTCCAACGCCGTTCAAAAGGCAGCCTGTCGCATGGCCACGGAAAGCCTGGTCAAAAAATAGTCTCAAAAACTTTGCCCCAGCCGGGAACCGTTTGGCGGAAAGTTCAGTCCAATAAAAGTGAGAAAGCACAGATGCGAAGCACAGCTGCTTTTTCGGGGGAAATACACACAATCTCATCCGCCCTAAGGAGGGGCGCACTCTTATGTCTCAGACTTTCAAGACACAAGCCGATGTCATGATCGCCACCGCCGGCAAAGTCGATAACACCAATGATGAAGTCCAGGGCGAGCTCACCCGCCTGCAGGGCGTCGTCGACTCTGTCCGCGGCAGCTGGGTTGGCCAGGCCCAGGTCTCCTTTGACGACCTGATGCAGCGCTACAACACTTCTGCGCAGCAGCTGCGTGAGGCCTTGGCCTCTATCTCTGACAATATCCGCAGCAATGCCCACAATTTCGACAACGTGGAAGCAGAAAACACCCAGGCCTTCTCCAACGTGGGCGGCGGGCTCGCCCTCTAAACCGCACCGCACACTTCACTACTCCGCAGCCCAAAAGCTATAGATTCACAGAAGGGAATCCATCACCACATGTCCGAGATCAAGTACGAATTCGGGGCCATTTCTTCCGCCGCAGCCGATATCAACGCCACCTCTGGTCGCATCAACAGCACCCTGGCAGACCTGAAGGCGCGCCTTCAGCCCATGGTGAGCACCTGGGAAGGCGAGTCCGCCGTGGCTTATAACCAAGCACAGGCCAAGTGGGACAAGGCGTCCCAGGAACTCAACACCGTGCTCGCCACCATCTCCAAGACCGTCTCGCAGGGCAATGATGCAATGAGCGACGTCAACCGTCGCGCTGCCGCAAGCTGGGGTTAAATCCACACTCTATTTGCACGGTTCCACGCTGTCCCCGTGGGGGCTGCGGTGCCACTGACCACACCCGCGTGGCAGGAGGCGGACGCAGCCGCAGCCCTGGCCAAGAAACCAGCGTGAGTACTCCTTTTCTAGTTCATTTCTCTTGCTATCTCTTCCACTCTTTGAAGTCGTACCTTTCTAATCCGTACCCACGAGCCGGCACCTCCCGTTTGAGCCGCGGAAGGTGCCGGTTTCGGTGTTTTGGTCTTTGGGCAGGTGAGCAAGTAGGGTAGGAGACCTATGTGTTCGCTCGTCGGCAAGCAGCTGGCGAAGCGCTCCCTGCAGGTCTCCACCGGCCGCTGTACGGGAGTGAATGGATGCTTAGCGCTGGCCGGCAGTTCCGAGACAGACTTTCAAGGAGTCAAATTGTCTACTTTCCACCCAAAGAGCGGTGACATCACCCGCAAGTGGTACGTCATCGACGCTACTGATGTGGTGCTGGGCAAGCTCGCTTCCACCGTTGCAGACCTGCTGCGCGGCAAGCACAAGCCACAGTTCGCACCGAACGTTGACGCTGGTGACCACGTCATCATCATCAACGCTGACAAGATCCACGTTTCTTCCACCAAGCGCGGCCGCGAGATGCGCTACCGCCACTCCGGTTACCCGGGCGGCCTGAAGTCCATGACCCTGGGTCAGTCTTTGGACGCCAACCCGGTTCGCGTTATCGAAGAATCCGTTGCCGGCATGATGCCGCACAACAAGCTCTCCCGCGCTTCCATCAAGAAGCTGCACGTCTTCGCAGGCGAAGAGCACCCGTACGCCGGCCAGAAGCCGGAAACCTTCGAGTTTAAGCAGGTGGCACAGTAATGGCTGAGCAGAACATCGACAACAACGTAGCCGACGCTGCTGACATCGCTGCAGCAAGCGCCGCTACCGAAGAGTTCACCAACACCATCGGTGATTCCATCGCACCGGCCGAGACCGAAGAGGTCGAGGCTGCCGCTCCGGTACACGAGGGCCCGATCCAGACCGTCGGTCGCCGTAAGCGCGCCGTCGCACGTGTTCGCCTCGTTGCTGGCTCCGGCCAGATTGTGGTTAACGGCCGCGAGTTCGGCGAGTACTTCCCGAACAAGCTGCACCAGCAGGATATCCTCACTCCGCTGACCCTGCTGGAGCGCGAGAACCAGTTCGACCTCAAGGTCACCGTCAACGGCGGCGGCCCAACCGGTCAGGCTGGCGCCCTGCGTCTGGCTATCGCTCGCGCACTGAACATCTACAACCCGGCTGACCGCACCGCCCTCAAGAAGGCTGGTCTGCTCACCCGAGATGCTCGTGCAGTTGAGCGTAAGAAGGCTGGTCTGCACAAGGCACGTCGCGCACCGCAGTACTCCAAGCGTTAATCTCGCTTCTACTGCGCGCGCAAGCGCTACGCAAAGCCGCTGCTTCCTTTGGGAGGCGGCGGCTTTCGTCGTTTTGAGCTTCGGCAGAGGAGAATGACACCTCTGCACGGTAGTACTATATGTGGTACTGATTAATTGTGGGTAGCAGCGTAGAAGAAATCTTGGCCAAAATGAAAAGAAGCCCAGTGAACATAGCTTTTTCGGATCTAGTAAGTGTGTGTGACTATTTTTTTGAGCGAAGAAGCAGCAAAGGCACGTCGCACAGAACGTATAAGACGCCATGGCGTGGAGATCCCCGAGTGAATATTCAGAGCGCGAAAGGAAAAGCGAAAGCTTACCAAGTTCGCCAAGTTCTTAAAGCGGTACAAAAACTACAAACCGAGCAAGAAAGAAGATGAAAATGGACGTCAGCAAATACACCTATCAAGTCTTCTGGTCTGAAGAGGATAATGAGTTTGTGGCGACGGTTGCCGAGTTTCCTTCACTATCGTGGCTGGATTCTGACCGTAGCTGTGCAGAGCAGGAACTTCTGAAGTTGGTTGCGGAAGTAGTAGAAGATATGCAGGTGTCAGGAGAAACCATCCCTCAGCCGTTGGGGGCTCGGTCATATTCGGGAAAATTCAACGTTCGAACCTCTCCGTCGCTGCATCGCAAGCTGGTCATGGAAGCAAGGACGGAAGGAATTTCACTCAACGCATTGATAAACCAGAAGCTTGCCTCCGCCTAAACCGCCCCAACATGTAATCGATGGGCACAGGAGTGCATAATTGACTGCATGACTCGACTTTTTGGAACCGATGGCGTTCGCGGCCTCGCGAACAAGAAGCTGACCCCAATTCTGGCCTTGCAACTAGGCCAGGCCGCTGCGGAGGTATTTACCGCCAAGCGTGAATCCTACGAGCGCCAGCCGCTGGCCATTATTGGCCGCGACCCGCGTGTATCTGGCGAGATGCTGGATGCGGCGATTGCGTCCGGTCTGGCTTCCCGCGGCGTGGACGTGGTGCGCGTGGGCGTGCTGCCGACGCCGGCGATTGCCTACCTGACGGATGACTATGGTGCGGATCTCGGCGTGATGATTTCCGCCTCCCACAACCCGATGCCAGACAACGGCATCAAGTTCTTCTCCGCAGGCGGTAAGAAGCTGCCGGACGAGGTAGAAGATCAGATTCAAGCCACCATGGAAAACCTCACCGAGGATGGCCCGACCGGCACCAAGCTGGGCCGTATCATCTCGGAGGCCCCGGACGGACGCGAGCGCTACCTCAACCACTTGAAGGAAGTGGTCTCCACCGACCTCAGCGGCATCAAGGTGGTCGTAGACACCGCCAATGGTGCGGCCTCCAAGGTTGCTCCGATCGCCTACGAGGCGGCTGGCGCAGAGGTAATTGCTATCCACAACAAGCCGAATGCCTTCAATATCAATGAGGACTGCGGTTCGACGCACATTGAAAAGGCACAGGCGGCCGTCGTCGAGCATGGCGCCGATCTGGGCCTGGCCCACGATGGCGACGCCGACCGTTGCCTGGCTGTGGATGCCGAGGGCAATGTTGTGGACGGTGACCAGATTATGGCGCTGCTGGCCGTAGGCATGAAGGAGGACAATGACCTGCGCTACAACACTCTGGTAGCAACCGTCATGTCTAACCTGGGCCTGAAGCTAGCCATGCAGGAACAAGGCATCGAGGTGCGCCACACCGCAGTAGGCGACCGCTACGTGCTGGAAGAGCTCAACCGCGGCGATTTCTCCTTGGGCGGCGAGCAGTCTGGCCACGTCGTGTTGCCAGATGATTGCACGACTGGCGACGGCACGTTAACTGGTCTGTCCATCATGGCGCGCATGGCCAAGTCCGGGAAGTCCCTAAAGGAATTGGCATCGGTGATGACCGTGCTGCCGCAGGTGCTCATTAACGTGCCGGTTTCTGATAAGGGTGTCATCATGGACGCCCCCGAAGTACAAGAAGCCATTGCCCAGGCTGAGGAAGAACTCGGCGAAACCGGCCGCGTCCTGTTGCGCCCCTCCGGCACTGAGGAGGTTTTCCGCGTCATGGTGGAGGCCGCCGATAAGGAGCAGGCACGCAAAGTTGCCGGGAGGCTTTCCGCCATCGTTTCCTCGGTCTAGCGCAACCGCCGGGTGCGGAAGAATTTTGGCATCCTAGGGAACCATTTGGCGCAATCCCCAGTCCAATGAAGGTGAGAACTTTTACCGCATATGGATTTGGGGGAATACACCAGTGTCTGAGGTTTTTCTTCGCCCCTCGGAGGCGATGTCCGCACTACGGCAGGTCGTAGCCGATAACGACGAACAACGCGATGCCCACCGGGCCGAGGTACCGGATTTTCCGGTGGCCGCGGCTGGACGCAACTTTGGCGGCCACGGTGAGCGCATTCGCAATGTCTTGGCGCGCATCCATGAGCGCGGCGGGCAGAGGTTGGATAATTTATCTGCCACCGCCCATGCCGCCCATGAACAGGTGCGCGCCTTTGCCGATTTTGATGAGTCCTTCGGCAGCTCCTTTGCGCGCGGCGGGGAGGCGGACAGCAAGTGAGTACGCTGACAAAATCCCTGCTGGGGGACTATTCCAACGCGATTTCCCAATTCCAATTCGCATGCTTGGGAAACTACCAGGGCCCCAGCATGCCGATGAACCTACTGGGGGAGCTAGTCGGTGCGGTGGACGGCATCGCGCCCGAAAACCTGGTGAAAAACACCGTTGCGGCCGTGGGCGGAAACCGCCCGAAGGGAGGCGGTGCTGGACTAGCGGGCTATTTGCAGCAAGATGATTCCGAGGTTGCTCAGGGCGCCATGCGCGAGCACCTGTGCGGCGTGCAGGAAGACTTTGACATTGACCGCCAGGATGCTGCCCATCTCACCAGTTCGGCGCAGCAGTGCTCGGGCGCTATTGCCGACGTCGTCGATGTCTCCGACACCGCCCTAACCGAGCTCATCTCTGCGGTCATCCCACTGTTGAATATCTTGTCCATGGTGGCTACCAAGCACCCGCTGGCCAGGTTTATCATCCCGATTCTTTCCACCATTGGCGGGCGCGTTATCGAAGAGACGAATCACAATATCGCTAGCACCTGCCGTGACCGCGATGATGCGATTGAGTCCTGCTATAACGAGTTTGAATCGCGTTGCGAATGCGTCTGCGAGCGCCCAATGCCGGAAGAATGCCCGACGCCGGCTAAACCTACAGATGATGCCTGCCCTGCACCGGTAGAGCAATGCCCGGAGACTCCTACTCCCACTAAGCCGATGCCGAAGGAAGAATGCCCGCCTCCGCCGTCGCAGCCCACCGAGCCGGCCCAGGTGGAGTGCCCACCAGAGCCCACGCCCATGCCGGAGCCTGACTCAAAGCAAGAATCGAGCCAGACGACTTCCACGCCGCCACAGCCGACGCCTCCTTCGCCACCACCCGTCCCGCCAAGGGAATGCCCCGAGCCCGAGCCTGCAGCCAAGACGGAAGTGCACACGGAGACCACTGCCGAACACGGTCTCGGCTGCCGTTGCCAAGAGTGCACCGAACAATCATTAACTGAGCGTCCATCGCAGTCCCAGCGCGAAGTAGAGATCACCAGGCCGGCACAGGCGGAGATCATTCCGCCGCAGGAGCCGCCAGAACAGCCACAGCAAGTAGAAGAACCGTGCCCGGAACCTGAACCTCAGCCTGAGCCGAAACCTAAACCAGACATGGATACAGAACCCGCTTCTGACTCGGGCGCAGGGGAGGAAACACTCTGCCCTGAAAATACCGCGGGAAATACCGAAGAATGTGTGGAAACGACCCAAACCAGCTCAGAAGGCTGTGGAATTGAATCCTCCTGCAGTGGCAGTCTCGGCCTGGTAGGGGCCGGAATCGCTTTAGTAGGCGTGGGCCTCATTGTGGAAGGCGCCGCGCAGTGCCTGGAGAACATGTCCGACGCGGATTGCCCGGTGCAAGAGCCTGAACCGGACCCCGTCCCTGAGCCTCAGCCAGAGCCAGAACCAGATCCCTGCCCGGAACCTGAGCCCGAACCCGAACCCGAACCCGAGCCGGAGCCGGAGCCATGCCCCGAACCCGAGCCAGCTAGTGATGATGGCGTTATGGCGCCGCCTCCTGAGCTGTCTCAGGTAGAGGAGCCAACGCCGCCACCAGAAAAGGTGGCACACCTCCAGGCGGCCGGTCCAGCAGAGGCACCGTCACCAGCCCCAGCTCCGGCTCCTGAACCAGCACCGGCACCGGAACCGCAGCCGGCTCCAGAAGAAGCACCGGCACCGGCACCAGCGCCGCAGCAGGAGGCGGCACCCGCGCCAGAAGAACCAACCATTAAGGCACGAAAGGCAGGTCAGTGGTAATGAATAACGACTTCGCAGAATTTGCGCAGGGCTTTCGGGAAAGGACGGCTAAACGCCTGCTGGAATTTGAAAAAACGCTGGCGAAAGCGCAAGACGAGCTAGAAAAGTCCGCGGATAAAGCCATGCAGGAGGCGCGAAGGGAGAAGGGGCAGGTGGGGCGTCGGCAAGCGGCGGCGATGCCAAGGCCCCGATATGGCGCTGCCCCGGCGCGCTCAAGGAACGCGTCGGGGCAGGTGCAATCTGTGCTGCGGCGGGGCTAATACCTTAGGCGTCGCGGGTGACGCCGGCGCGCTCGGCCAAGTCCTCGCCTACGAGGCTTGTGACCTTCTTGGCGCTCGCCTCTGGATCCGCAAAGGCGGCATAGGTGGAATCGCCATTGAGGGTGGCCAACAGGAAGCCGGTGAGCAAGCCGCGGGCGATTTCGGTGGGGCCGGATTGGAAAGCGGCGGTGCCAATGGCGAGCTTGCGCAGGCGATCTTCGGTAAAGCCGGCGTGGCTGCCCTTGTCGATGGCGCGGAAGCAGACTGGGCCATTCCAGTTATGGGCCAGCTTGGCGGGGTTGCCGGCATTGAAAATGTCTTCCTGGCCGGCGCCAATGACCAAGCCCGGGGTATTAAGTCGGCGGGCCGCCTGCACCGCAGACGGCGCGGTGATGGAAGGATAGATCGCGGCGACGGCGGCGACCTTCTTATTATCCAAGGCGCCAAGCACGGCCGTGCCACCACCCATGCCGTGGCCAATCATGCCGAGCTTGCCCGGGGAGACCGTAATATTGCCAGCGCCAAGCTTGACCCCAGCGGCAATCTGCAGCGCGGATTCCATATCCGCGGCCAGGTTGCGGTGGTTAGGGAAGGGGCCGGTCTCGGAATCGGGGGCTACCACGACGATGCCCCAGCTAGCCAGGTGGCGCAGGGTGGCGTGGTAATCCTTAATCTTGTGCATCCAGTCATGGCCAAAGGCCACGGCGGGCAGGCTTTGGCCCTCCGCAGGGGTATAAACCTTGCCGGTGACTCCGGCATAGTCAAGGTCGCCAACCAAAACTCGGTTGCGACCGCGCTTCGACAACGTTGCTAGATGTTTATTCAAATTCGCAGACACGCATTCCAGGATAGATGAAGATCACCCGCTAGGCGGGAAAGGGTGCGGGTTTATCTGAGAAATGTCTGCGTAGTATCCAGCCGAGCCGCGGGTGTGGTGGAAAGGCTTTCCTAAGCCCCTCCTAACTTGCGCCCCTGTGGGTAGGGGAGTGCAATGTGTGGGCAACTACATACTCTATTTTTCTGGGAAGGCGGGCTGCGGTACATGACTACCGGCGTCGTTGATGTGGAAGAACTTTCTACTCGTTATGGGATGGAGGTAAAGACCGAGGTCATTGACCGCGTGGCACATGCCTCCGATGCCTCGCACTACCTGTACACCCCCAAGGCAGTCATTGAGGCCCGCTCGGCTGAACACGTGGCCGCCATCTTCCGCGCGGGCCGGCAGCAGAATGTTCCGGTCACCCTGCGCTCCGGCGGTACCTCCCTTGCCGGCCAGGCTTCCGGCGATGGCTACCTGGTGGACGTGCGCAAGCACTTCCGCGGCATCGAGGTATTGGATGAGGGCAAGCGCGTGCGCGTCCAGCCCGGCGCGACGGTGCGCCAGGTCAATGCCCGCCTGGGCCTGCGCAATCGCAAGCTTGGCCCGGATCCGGCCAGTGAATCTGCCTGCACCATCGGTGGCGTGGTGGCCAATAACTCCTCCGGTATGGCCTGCGGTACCGAGCTCAATACGTATAACACTCTGGAATCGCTAACCTTCGTGCTGCCTACCGGCACCGTGATCAATACCGCCGATGCGGACGCGGACCAGCAGTTTCAACAACAGGAACCGGAGCTGGTGGAAACGCTCACCCGCCTGCAGCGCCGCGTGCGCGATAACCAGGAATCCGTGGATATTATCCGCCGCCACTTCCAGCTGAAAAACACGATGGGCTATGGCCTTAATTCCTTCCTGGATTTTGATAGCCCGGTCAAGCTCTTTGAGCACCTGCTCATCGGCTCGGAGGGAACCCTGGCCTTCATTGCAGAAGCGGTATTCCGCACGGTGCCGATTGCCAAGCTGACCACCACTACGGTGGCTGTATTTGATGACCTCACCGCCGCCACCAAGTCCCTGCCGGCCCTGCTAGATACCGGGGCGGCCACCCTGGAGCTGATGGACTCTGCCTCGATCCGCGTAGGCCAAGGCTTTGATAAGGTTCCGCAGGCCATCACCGGTTTCGATGTGGATAAGCAGGCCGCACTGCTCATTGAGTACCACGCTGACGCGGAAGAAGAACTGCGGGAGAAGGAAGGCAAGGGCTCGCAGCTTCTGTGCGAGCTGCCGCTGCAATCGCCAGCCGCCTTCTCGGCCGATACCGCTTCGCGCAATACGGCATGGAGCTTCCGCAAGGGCCTGTATGCCCAGGTCGCTGAGGCACGCCCGTCCGGTACAACCGCGCTCTTGGAAGATATCGTCGTGCCCGTGGGGGACCTGGCTGATACCTGTTCTTCCCTGCAGGAACTCTTTGCTCAGTATGGCTATGACGATGCCGTCATTTTCGGCCACGCCAAGGACGGCAATATCCACTTCCTGCTCACGGACCGCTTTGAAGGCGATGACGCCATTGGTCGGTATAACGATTTCAACGAGGGCATGGTGGACTTGGTTCTCTCGGCCGAGGGCAACCTCAAGGCCGAGCACGGCACCGGCCGCGCCATGGCGCCGTATGTGCGCCGCCAGTACGGCGACGAACTCTACGCGGTCATGCAAGAACTCAAGCGGGCCTGCGATCCCACCAACACGATGAACCCAGGCGTCATCTTGGACGATGACCCAGACGCGCACATCAAAAACATCAAGCTCAACCCCACCGTGGAAGAGGAAGTGGACCGCTGCGTGGAGTGCGGCTACTGCGAGCCGGTTTGCCCGTCGCGCGATCTCACGCTGACCCCACGCCAACGCATCGTCGTGCGCCGCGCCCGCAAGCGCGCGGAAGAAGCCGGCGATAGCCAGCTCGTAGCCGAGCTGGATAAGGCCTATGAATACATGGGCATCGAGACCTGCGCGGTGGATTCCATGTGCCGCACCGCCTGCCCAGTGGGCATCGATACCGGTAAGTTCATCAAGCGTCTGCGCCGCGAGGAGGCCCAGCCGGCGCAGCAAAAGCTGTGGGGAGCTGCAGCCAAGAACTGGCAGGTGGTTAGCCAAGGCGCCGGGCTGGCGCTGACCGGCGCGCACCTGCTGCCTACCGAGCTGGTCAAGAAGGTCACCGACGTGGGCCGCAGCCTCATCGGCACCGATAACCTGCCGCAGTACCAGCCGGAGCTGGGCAAGGGCGGCAAGTCCCGTGGCCGCTTGGCCGGGCGCGTGGGTGATCGCTACGCGCAGACCACCGGTATTTATCTGCCTGCCTGCGTGAACACCATGTTTGGCCCGCAGGGCGGCGGCAAGGGCACGACCGATTCCTTCGTGGCTCTCTTGGAGCGCGCCGGGGTAGCGCTGGAGGTTCCGGAGGGCATCGACAAGCTCTGCTGTGGCACCCCATGGGCTTCTAAGGGCATGCAGGCCGGTCACGATGCAATGGAACAGCGTGTGCGCGATGTCGTCATGGAGGCTACCGATGGTGCGCGTCTGCCGGTCATCGTGGACGCCAGCAGCTGCACCGCCGGTTTTAAGGACATGCTGGAGTCGGTGGGCATTACCGTTCTTGACGCCATTAGCTTTACGGCCGATACCCTCCTGCCGCAGCTTGCGGTTAAGAATCCGGCGGCCTCCGTGACCGTGCACCCCACCTGCTCTGCCTTCCAGCTGGGCATGATGGAAGACGTGGAGAAGGTAGCCCGCGCTGCCGCGGCCGAGGTACACATTCCTACTGACTGGAATTGCTGTGGCTATGCCGGCGACCGCGGCATGTTGCACCCGGAGCTAACCGACGCCGCAACGCGAGCCGAAGCAGCGCAAGTCAAGGAGATCGGGGCGCAGTATCATGCCTCGACCAACCGCACCTGCGAGCTTGGCCTGACCCGCGCTACCGGCGAGGATTATCACCACATTCTGGAGCTTTTGGAGCAGGCGACGCGCTAGTTTTCCCAGCGCACTAGCGGGTGGGGCACTATGCCCCGCTTGCCGACGCCCCGCCCGCCTAGAGGTTTCTTCCACGTGCTGTAAAATCAGCAACCATGTGTGGAATTGTTGGATATATTGGTCACGCTGGTGGTGACCGTGATTACTTCGCCCTCGACGTAGTTCTGGAAGGGCTGCGCCGTTTGGAATACCGCGGCTATGACTCCGCTGGCGTAGCAATGTACGCCGATGGGGACATCAGCTGGCGCAAGAAGGCCGGTAAGGTCGCTGCGCTGGATGCTGAGATTGAGGCCCGCCCGTTGCCAGACTCCGTGCTGGGCATTGGCCATACCCGCTGGGCTACCCATGGTGGCCCCACCGACCTGAATGCGCACCCGCACGTGGTCGATGGCGGCAAGCTGGCCGTGGTGCACAACGGCATCATTGAGAACTTTGCCGAGCTCAAGTCCGAGCTTTTGGACAAGGGCTACAACTTCGTTTCCGAGACCGACACTGAAGTTGCCGCTACGTTGCTGGGCGATGTCTTCCACAACGAGGCCGCTGGTGACCTCACCAAGGCAATGCAGCTGACCTGCTCCCGCTTGGAGGGCGCATTCACCCTGCTGGCCATCCACGCCGAGCAGGCCGATCGCATCGTTGCCGCTCGCCGTGACTCGCCGCTGGTTATCGGCCTAGGCGAGGGCGAGAACTTCCTCGGCTCCGATGTATCCGGCTTCATCGATTACACCAAGTCCGCCGTAGAGATGGACAACGACCAGGTCGTGACCATCGCCGCCGATGAGGTAGAAATCACTGACTATGAGGGCAACCCCGCGCAGGGCAAGCCTTTTGAAATCAAGTGGGATGCTGCCGCTGCCGAAAAGGGTGGCTTCGATTCCTTCATGGAAAAGGAAATCCACGACCAGCCCGCCGCTGTGCGCGATACCCTGCTCGGCCGCTTCGACGAACAGGGCCAGCTGACCCTCGATGATCTGCGCATCGATGAGACCGTTTTGAAGTCCATCGACAAGATCATCGTCATCGCTTGCGGTACCGCCGCCTATGCCGGCCACGTGGCACGCTATGCCATCGAGCACTGGTGCCGCATTCCTACCGAGGTCGAGCTCGCCCACGAGTTCCGCTACCGCGATCCGATCGTGAACGAGAAGACCCTCGTCGTCGCGCTGTCCCAGTCCGGCGAGACCATGGATACCCTGATGGCCGTGCGCCACGCCCGCCAGCAGGGCGCCAAGGTTATCGCCATCTGCAATACCCAGGGCTCGTCCATTCCGCGCGAATCCGATGCCGCGCTCTACACCCACGCCGGTCCGGAAATCGCCGTGGCCTCCACCAAGGCTTTCCTGGCGCAGATTACCGCTACCTACCTGCTCGGCCTCTACCTGGCCCAGCTGCGCGGCAACATGTTCGCCGATGAAATCCAGAGCGTTCTTGCTGAGCTGCGCCACATGCCGGACAAGGTTCAAAACGTCATCGACGAAGAGGACCAGGTGGCCAACCTGGCCAACTCCATGAAGGATGCGGAATCCGTGCTCTTCTTGGGCCGCCACGTCGGCTTCCCTGTAGCTCTTGAGGGCGCGCTGAAGCTCAAGGAGATCGCCTACCTGCACGCCGAGGGCTTTGCCGCCGGCGAGCTCAAGCACGGCCCGATTGCACTGATTGAGGAAGGCCAGCCGGTCTTCGTCATCGTGCCGTCTCCGCGCGGCCGCGACTCCCTGCATTCCAAGGTTGTCTCCAATATCCAGGAGATCCGCGCCCGCGGTGCCATCACCATCGTGATTGCGGAAGAAGGCGATACCGCCGTGGAGGATTACGCTAACCACGTTATCCGCATCCCGAAGGCGCCGACCCTCATGCAGCCGCTGCTGGCCACCGTGCCGCTGCAGATCTTTGCCGCCCATGTAGCAAAGTCCAAGGGCTACGACGTGGACCAGCCGCGTAACCTAGCCAAGTCCGTGACTGTGGAGTAATCCACGCCGAACGGTACCTACTAAGCCCCCTTACTTGCCGCGTTTCTTGCGTGGGAGGTAAGGGGGCTTTGGCATTTCTTTGAAGCTTGAATCTGTTATGCTACTGGGAGCAATTGTTGTCGGTGAAAGGAGTAGGCAGTGCTCATCCGTCGTGTTTTTGCGTAAAACACTAAAGGAAGAACGGATTTAAGCATGCCTATTTTATTGAACGACCTTTCCCTTGTATGGCCCGATGGTACAACCTGCTTCAGCGGCCTAAACGGTGCCTTTTCTGGCCCTTTAACTGCACTCATTGGGGATAATGGTGCAGGAAAGACAACTCTGTTAAACGTCATCCTTGGCAAAATCTTGCCTACTGCTGGAACGGTGGAAAAGCCGGAATCGATAGCGTACCTGCCACAAGACCTTGCTTGGAATGAAAATGATGTAGTAGCAGACATCTTCGGTGCCACCCAAGTGCTCGCGGCGATTTCCGCAGTCGAAGCCGGTGAGTATGAACCAGAACTTTATGAGTTAATTGGGGAGCAATGGGACGTCGGTGAGCGCATTACCGCTGCCCTTTCCGCCGCGGGATTGGATATCCCGTTGGACCGCCCTATCAAAAGCCTCTCTGGAGGCGAAGCGGTCCGCGTCGCTTTGGTGGCGGTGTTCTTGTCTGAGCCAGATTTCATTATCCTCGATGAACCGACCAATAACCTCGATGGAACTGCAAAGAAGCATCTGAAAGATATGTTGGTAAATGCCACGGCGCCGGTGTTAGTGGTAAGCCATGACAAAGACCTGTTGGATGTAGTTGCTGAGGTAGCGGAATTAAGGGATGGAAGCCTACGCTTCTTTCAAGGCAACTATTCCGACTACCTAGCCACGATTAATGCAGAGCAGGAAGTAGCTCAAAAAGCAGTATCTACCGCCAAGGCGACTTATAAGCAGCAACTCCGCGAACGACAAGCAATGCAAACACGGATTGCGCGTGATGCGCGCCGTGGAAAGAAGTTCGCGGAGTCGAAGCGCAAACCAGGCATGACGATGAAGCTTGATAAGCAGCGATCCGAAAAGACGGCATCGCGCAGAGCGCAGATCCATTCAGGCGCAGTTGAAGAGGCCCAACGCTCTTTAGCTCGAGCTGAGCGAAACATACGAGATGATGATTCGGTCTATATCGAGCTGCCACAAACTGAGCTGCCGGAAGGAAAGCGGGTTATTTCGATTCCTGGGCTGACGATTGTCGGCCCAGAACGGGTGCGCTTGTCAGGACCAAATGGAAGTGGCAAGACCACGCTCTTAAACCGAATTAACTCCGGTGAGGCGGGCTACGTGATCGGCAATTCGGGGTATTTGCGTCAACGAATTGGATTAGATCCTTCTCTAAGCGTATGGGGCGTGGTTACTAACGCGAATCCACGAGAGGATCCGCAGTTCATCCGTGATCAGCTTGCTCAGTTGTTGTTTCAATCTGACTCGGTTCATGCGTTGACAGGGACTCTCTCGGGAGGCGAAAGATTTAGGGCGGAATTCGCCAGAGTGCTCTTAGCGGATCCGGCGCCGCAATTGCTAATGCTCGATGAGCCGACTAACAACATTGATATTTCAACTGTTGATTGGTTGGTCTCGGTCTTGAAAAACTATCGGGGCGCATTGCTAGTGGTGAGCCATGATGAAGATTTCTGTTCGCGGATAGAACTTACGAGGCAAGTATCGATAGAAGACATTGGATGAGCCGACTCCAAGGTGGATGCATCGCGAGTCAGTGCGCCACACCCCGCCCGAATTCTGCACAAGGGTGAGCAGTGGCACAATGGTGGGCATGCTGAAAACCACGATTGATCTCTCCGCCATTGCGCACAACGTCCGCCTCATCAAGGAAAAGGTGGGGCCTGAGGTCAAGCTCATGTGCGTGGTCAAGGCCGATGCCTACGGGCACGGCGCGGCCAAGGTTGTGCCCGTGATGGCGCGCGCCGGTGCGGATTGCTTTGGCGTGGCCACCCTGCGAGAGGCGGTGGACCTGCGCCGCGCAGGCGTGGATGCGCCCATCGTGGCCTGGATCTGGCAAACAGATGAAATCCTCGAAGAAGCCTTGGCCAATGGAATAGAGGTAGCGGTCAACTCCCTGGAGCAGGCACATAAGCTAGTCAAGGCCGATTTTCCCGCTGAGGTATACGTCAAGGTGGAAACCGGCATGCACCGCTCCGGTGTGGATGAAGAGGATTGGGCAGAGACCTTTAAGGTGTTGCGCGATGCCCCGCACATCAAGGTGCTCGGGCTCATGTCCCACTTTGCGTGTGCCGATGAGCCGGATAATCCGCACAATGACGCCCAGGAAGAGGCGTTCCGCACGGCCCTGCGGCTCGCGCGCGAAATTGGGCTGGAGTGCCCAGTTAACCACCTGGCCAATTCGCCCGCAGTGCTGACTCGTCCTTCCTCCTATTTCGAGCAGGTGCGCGTAGGTGTCGCCTGCTATGGTTTGGAACCGATTGAAGGGCTCGAGCATGGCCTGCGCCCGGCCATGACCTGGTCCGGGCAGATTTTTAATGTAAAGCCCATTCAGCCGGGGGAGGGCACCTGCTATGGATTGACCTGGAAGGCGGAAAAGCCGGGTTTCTTAGCCACGGTGGATTGCGGCTACGCAGATGGCCTGCCGCGCGGCTATCAGGGCGACCTGCGCGTGGGCATTGGTGGGCACCTCTACCCACAGGTAGGAAGAATCTGTATGGATCAGATAGTGGTGGACTTAGGCGAGAACCCGCATGGCGTAGAGCCAGGCCAAGAAGCCGTGATCTTTGGCAACGGGGGAGTATCGGCCACGGATCTCGCCGCGGCAGCAGGCACCATTAACTACGAGGTTGTCTGCCTGCCCGATGGCCGCACCGAACGCGAATATATAGGAGAAGAAGATGCGCAGTAGCTTTCCGGAATCTGGCAGCCGCGACCTATCCACGGTGGAAGAAACCTATGCCTTTGGTGAAGAGCTAGGTGCGGCGCTTGAAGCCGGCGATGTAGTGATTCTGGATGGTCCGTTGGGGGCTGGAAAGACGACGCTGACGCAGGGCGTCGCCAAGGGCATGCACGTTAAAGGTCGCGTTACCTCGCCGACCTTTGTTATCGCCCGCGTGCATCGCTCCACGGTGGGTGGGCCAGACCTTGTGCATGTGGATGCCTACCGCCTGCTCGATGAAGGCGGTGCTAATTCCGGGGATCCGCTGGGAGAGCTCGACGCGCTGGATCTGGATACGGAGCTAGAGGACGCCGTGGTTATTGCCGAATGGGGCGGGGGGCTAGTAGAGCAGATTGCGGAGCGCTACCTATTTATCAGCATTGACCGCGAGCCGGCAGAATATGCCGGCGCAGACGAAGATGTTCGCCGCTTCACATGGTCTTGGAAAAATGGTGCATAGCAGATCTCTGTATATAAAAGTGATTTAAGTGATGAATATCCCAGACCGCTAACTTGATCCGGGTATAACCACTACGTAATTCTATTAAGGTGTTGAATTTTCTCGCCTCAAGTCCTTTGCTTTCTCTCTTCGTCATCATGGCGGTGGGTCTAGCGATTGGCAAGATCAAGATCTTCGGCATCTCTCTCGGTGCCGCGGCTGCGATGTTTGTGGCACTGGGTCTATCTACTGCCAATCCGGATATCCAAATTCCACCGCTGGTCTATCAATTTGGTCTGGCGATCTTCGTTTATGCCATTGGCCTCAGCTTCGGGCCTTCCTTCGTCCGCGAGTTTAAAACCCGCGGCTGGAAGCTCACCGTCTTCATGCTGGGTATGTTGGTTGTCTTGGTTGCGGTGGGCTATGGCCTCATCCGTGGCTTTGGCCTAAGCGTGCCAGAGGCCGTCGGTATGTTCGCCGGTTCGCTCTCCTCCACGCCGGGCATGGCCGCCGTGGTGGAAATGGTGGGCGATTCCACTCCGGTCGTTGGCTACTCCTTGGCCTACCCAGGTGCGGTAATCGGCGCGATCCTTGTCGCCGCCATCGGCGCCAAGGTTGTCAAAGCCAACCATGAGGAAGATGCCCGCGCAGAGGGAATGATTCCCGCCGAGCTCGTGGCCAAAGGCGTGCGCCTGACCAAGAACTTTAATGACACCGCTGGCCATATCTACCGCGTTACCGGCCAGACCGTAGTGGCTACTCGTATCATCTCCGATGAGGAACGCCATCGCCTCGCCGTCCCGGAAATGCCACTGTGCGAGGGGGAGGCTTACCTGCTCAACGGCTCCGAAGAGGCCGTCGATAAGGCCATTGAGGTCTTGGGTGAGGAACACCCAGTGGAGCTGACCGAGGAAGCCGGTCTCAAGTACAGTCGCGTTACCGTGTCTAACCCGGAAATTGCCGGTAAGTCTGTCCGCGAGATCAAGGCCCTCGACCACGGCTTTATCATCGCTCGTATCCGTAAGGGTGATAAGGACCTCGTGCCGCACCCGGACACTGTGCTCAACTACTCGGACCGAGTTCGCGTGGTCACCAGCCCGGACCGCCTGCCGTACGTGCGCAAGTACCTCGGTGACTCTGAGGCCGCTTTGGGTAACGCGGACCTGTTGTCCATGGCCATCGGCCTGTCCTTGGGTATGCTGCTTGGCCTCATTCCTATTCCGATGCCGGGCGGTTCCACCCTGCAGCTGGGTTTCGGCGGCGGCCCCGTGGTCGTCGGCCTGCTCTTGGGCTACCTCAACCGTACCGGGCCGTTGAACTGGCAGATGCCATTCCACACCCGTGAGACCTTGTCCAATATGGGCCTTACCTTGTTCCTGGCCGGCGTGGGCACCTCGGCCGGCGCCTCCTTCCGCGATGCCCTGACGGATCCATCCTCCCTGACCATCATGGGCGTGGGCCTTATCATCACGCTGGTCTCCGCCATCCTGATCGGCGTCATCGGCATGCTGGTGCTCAAGCTGAAGTGGGACGAGGCCATGGGCTGTGCGGCCGGTATGACCACCAACCCCGCAGTCTTTGCCTATATTCGTGACCAAACCGGCACCGAGCTGGCCGGCCGCGGATGGGCCACGGTCTATCCCACCACAATTATCGGCAAGATTATTGCCTCGCAGGTATTGCTCTTGCTGTTGCTATAGCGGCAATATCGCGCGTTAATTACTCACCCACAGGGTCGCCCGCCTACACTGGCAGGCACTACCCTGTGGGTTTTGTGTTGCGGTTAACCAGGTAGCATCAGTTGCCAGAATTACCGTCGCCCGCCTGAAACTTAAACATTTTTCAAGGAGCCATACTTACCCCATGACTAAATTCGCTCGCAACCTCACCGCCGCCATCATCGCCATCTTTATCGTTGTCATGATGGTTCTCCTGGCCTCCTCCACACTGCGCGAGGAAAACCACTTGGAGGGAAACCTCTCCTCCACGTTGTCCAAGGCACCAAATAACTTGGAGGTCATGACCGTTATGCCCACCGATGTCTATGGCGAGGAATACCCTGCCATTGGTTTCATCTGCCCGGGCATGCGCGAAGACAAGGTTAAAGAGGCACAGATCGATACCGAGAACATCACCTTTGAAGATGGTGCGGTGCCTGAAGGCAAGAGCTACGCGGTAGCCATTTCCCAGAGCGCTAAGCCCTTCATCGAAGAGCTGGATCCGGAGAAGGTCGAGGTGTGCGAGATGATTGACATGCAGGTCAAGGCCATGGAGCAGCAGGGCCAGAGCCTTGACGGCGGCGTACCCATGATCCAGGGCACCCAGCCGCTGGGCTTCCAGCGCGAGGATGGCACCTGGAAGATGGTTGCCTAATGCGCGTCCTCGCGATCGATACGGCTACCACCGCCCTCGTTACCGGGGTAGTGGATACCGCCACCGGGCAGACCACCGAGCGCGTGTTGGAGGATACCCGCGCGCATAATGAGCTGCTCATTCCTACCATCACCGAGGTCCTCGCAGAGGCGGGCATGGAGTATTCCGATCTCGATGCAGTGGTCACCGGCGTGGGCCCGGGTCCATTTACCGGGTTGCGCGTGGGTATGGCGACGGCCTCCGCGCTTGCCGACGCCCTCTCGATCCCCCTCCACGGCATCTGCACCCACGATGCCATCGCGGCCGCCGCCGAGCTTCACGTAGATCCTGCCGCCGCGGCCGACGAGGCGACCGCCTTGGTAGCTACCGATGCCCGCCGCAAAGAGATTTACTGGGCCACTTACCGCGTCACCGACTCCGGTGTGCAGCGCATTTCTGGCCCCGCGGTGACGAAACCGGCCGAACTCGAGGTGGAACTTGCCTCCACTGCGGAAGTCATCATCCCGGACCGCCTTGCTGAGCAACTCCCCGAGGGGCTCGCCGCCCTGCCGCACCGCGCGGCCCAGCCAACCGCGGCAGCCCTCGTTGCCGCGGCCGACCTAGAGGCAGAACCGGCTCCCGTCGTGCCGCTGTATCTACGCCGCCCAGATGCGGTCCCGCCAAAGCAGCAAAAGCTTTCTGCCGCCATCCCGAAGGTCGAGCTGTGAAGCTGCGCGAGCTAACCCCAGCCGATGCACCCCGGTGCGCCGCGTTGGAAGAGGTCCTATTTCCCGGAGAAACCCCGTGGTCCAGCCGGATTTTCCGGGAAGAAATGTCCCAGCCCTTCAACTTTTATCTCGGGGTGGAAGGCGCGATCGAGGAACCGGCGCCCGTAAAGCTTTTGGGCTATGCGGGCATCGGCATGATGGGACCGGCCGCGGACCCGGAGTTTGAAATCCACACCATTGGCGTCGACCCCGCCGCGCAGCGTCGCGGCATCGCGCGGATGATGATGGACAATATCTGCCATATCGCGGATCTTAAGGATGCCCCGGTCTTCCTCGAAGTTCGCGTGGGCAATGATCCCGCTATTGGCCTGTATGAGCGCTACGGTTTTGCCAAGCAGGGGATCCGCAAGAATTATTACCAACCTTCCGGGGCGGATGCGCACGTTATGGTGCGCCCGCGCCAGTCCGAGCGCCCAGAAGATTAAGGAGCAGTCATGAAGATCATGGGCATCGAGTCCTCCTGCGATGAAACCGGCGTAGGCATCGTCGAGCTGCGCGAGGACGGCCGCATGGACATCATCGCTAACGCCGTTGCTTCCTCCATGGAGCAGCATGCGCGTTTCGGTGGCGTCGTCCCGGAAATCGCCTCCCGCGCCCACCTTGAGGCCATGCCGCAGGTTATGCAGGCGGCGCTGAAAGAGGCGGGCATCGAAAAGCCGGATGCCATCGCCGCCACCGTGGGGCCCGGCCTAGCCGGTGCCTTGCTGGTGGGAGCCTCGGCCGCCAAGGCCTATGCCGCGGCTTGGGGCGTGCCTTTCTACGGCGTTAACCACCTGGGTGGCCATGTTGCCGTGGCCAACTTAGAAGGCGAAGTGCTGCCGCACTCGGTGGCCCTCTTGGTCTCGGGCGGGCATACGCAGTTGTTGGAGGTAGAGGCCGTCGGCAAGCCCATGCGCGAGTTGGGCTCTACGCTTGACGACGCCGCCGGTGAAGCCTACGACAAAGTCTCCCGCCTCCTCGGCCTGGGCTACCCGGGCGGCCCGGTGATCGATAAGCTCGCCGCCCGCGGTGAAGCCACCATCGATTTCCCGCGCGGCATGTCCCGCGCCGAGGATCTGCGCGGCCCGCACCGCCACGACTTCTCCTTCTCCGGGCTCAAGACCTCCGTGGCCCGCTACGTGGAGCGTGCCGAAAAGGCAGGGGAGACCATCAGCGTGGAAGATGTCTGCGCCAGTTTTCAAGAAGCCGTGGCCGATGTCCTGACGGCCAAGGCCGTGCGTGCCTGCGAGGACACCGGCGCCCGGGTGCTGCTATTGGGAGGCGGCGTGGCCGCTAATTCCCGCCTGCGCGAGCTGGCCGCCGAGCGCTGCGCCGCCGCCGGGGTGGAACTGCGTGTGCCGCGCTTTTCCCTGTGCACCGATAACGGCGTGATGATCGCGGCCATCGGCGCGCAACTCATCCATGAAGGTGCCCAGCCCTCTGGCCTCGGCGTAGGCACCGATACCCAGCTGGATGTGGAAGAGCCGCAGTTAACCTAAAGTTCTTCTCGCTCGCGCTGCAGGCGGGGCAGGGGGCCGGTACGCTAAAAAGCGTTCATGCCCTCTTGGCTTTCTGAAGGAGCTTTCTCTCATGACCGTCGGTTTCCTTGTCAACCCTGATCTCACCCGCCGCAAGCTAGAGTTCGAGCTGGAGCACGCTAACCAGTTCCTGGGCGGCACCACCGAGGACCGCGTCTCCGTTGTATTCCAGGAAGATGGCACCACCTACGCCGCGCTCTACAATCCCGAAGCCAAGGCCGAAGGCGCCGAGCCGAACCCGGTAGCCTCCCTGGCGCGCAACGCAGCCGCCACCGGCAACGCCGCCTTCCTACAAGACCCCATCCGCTCCATCTGCGGCCCCGTCATTTTCGTTGACGCCGAGGGCGAAGACACCACCATCGATGCCGTTATCGAGTCCGTGGAGCAGGGCATTCGTGCAGTGAAGAACTACCGCGAAGACAACCCGGACGAGTACACCCTCTGGCGCGCGGCCGTTATCAACTCCGATAAGAGCCTTTAAGTCCCAGCCCCTCACAGGTAGGGTTCAAGCGCTTTTCGCGCGCTCGTAATACAGTGTTCACATTCTTATGGTGTTCTAGGGAGCCGAACCGTTTCTTCTAAGACTCCAAAGGTGAAAACTGTATGCTCCGTTCATCGCGCTTCGTCGCCTCCTTCGCCACCGCCCTCGCCGTGGGTGGCGCCCTCGCCCTCGTGCCCGCCACCCCGGCGCTGGCAGCTGATGCGCCCATCTACCGCACCATCCTGCAGCCGGGCGAGGATGAATCCCAGGTCATGGTCACCTGGCGCACCAAGTCCAAGGCAGACGAGGTCCTCGAGGTCACCGGCCCAGAAGGCACCACGACCTTCCGCGCCGACGAGCGCGACTTTGGCGCCTTGCTGTACAAGTCCCAGTTCGCCACCGCTACCGACCTGCAGCCGGATACTGAGTACTCCTACCGCGTTGGCTCTGAGGAAGGCGGCTGGTCCGAGCCAGAGACCTTTAACACTGGCTCCAATGGCGATGACTGGTCCTTCCTTACCGTCGCAGACCCGCAGATCGGCGTGGACCTCAAGGTGGATGAGCAAGCCGAACAGTGGCGCAAGACCATCGGCCGCGCGGCGTCCCATGTGCCGAATGCCAGCATGATCTGGTCCTTGGGTGACCAGGTTGAGGGATGGGGCGCGCAGGTACCGCAGTACGATGCATACTTCTCCGCCCCGGAGATCCGTCACATCCCCACCAACACGGTCCCAGGAAACCACGAGACCTATAACCTCACCATGAAGCACCATGATGAGCACTTCTCCAACCCACATCAGGCGGACGATATCCGCGACCACTACTTCGAGCGCAATAACGTGCTCTTCATCGGCTTGGACTCCAATGCTTCTTCCGACGCCGATATCGCCCGCCACGAGCAGTTCCTGCGCGAGGCCATCGAATCCCGCGGCGCGGATAATGACTGGATCGTCGTTGGCATGCACCACGGCCCATACTCCCAGGGCTCGCATCACTTTGATAAGGACGTCACCAACCTGCGCGAGAAGCTCACCCCGGTGCTCTCTGAGCTCAACGTCGATGCCGTGCTCTCCGGCCACGACCACATCTACACCCGCAGCCACCTGATGAAGAATAATAAGCCGGTCCTGCCTGAAAAGAAGCCGCAGCGCGGCGATGTTCTCGAGCCCAAGGATGGCGAGGCGCTGTACCTGACCACCACCACCGCGGGCGGCGGCAAGTACTACGACTTCACCGACGTCAACAATAAGAAGCACAAGGGCGCGCGCATGGAGACCATCGATCCGAAGCTCGCCCACGAATCCACCGCCATGTGGCGCCAGGACTACACCGAGGACTACATGCGAGTGGACGTCTCCGATGACAAGCTCACCTTCACCACCTTCAACGAAGGCGATAACACGCTGGTGGACAAGGTTTCCCTCAAGAAGAAGGACCGCGACGCTGCGCCTGCCGACGACGCCACCAACCCCGCCGACTCCACCGAGTCCACCGACCCAGACACCCCAGAGGTGCCTAAGGATCCGGAGGGCGGCAGCTCCCTGAGCTCCAGCGATGTTTTCGGCGGGCTCAGCTCGAAGAAGTAGCTAGCGTCGCCCCACTGGCTAGCGCTCTGTATGGCGCAGCCACGCCAATACGGCCTTGACCCGCCGGTTGGAATCCTCGGGCCGAAATCCGAGCTTCATGAACACATTGGAGACATGTTTGCTTACCGCTCCGGCGGTAAGAACGAGCGTGTCTTTAATTTCTTTATTGCTCAATCCTTGGGCCATAAGCCCCAGTACCTCCCGCTCGCGGGCGGTGAGCTGGGCTAAACCAGTACGCCGCGCCGACAGCAGCGCAGTTACGACCTCTGGGTCCACCACGGTGCCGCCGCGCGCGACCTCGTCTAGCGTGCGCACGAATTCTTCCACATCAGAAACGCGCTCCTTGAGCAGGTAGCCAAAGCCGCCGTGTTCCAAGAGGCGGTCGAGGTAGCTTGCCGCTACGTATTGGCTCAACACCACCACCGGCTGGGTGGGATTTGCGGCACGCAGGTCATACACGGCGCGCAAGCCATCGTCGGTCAAGGTCGGTGGCATGCGCACATCGCTGATGATCAGGTCAAAATCTTCCTGCCCGGCTATAGCGCGCAGTTCTTCGGCATCCGTGGCCGCCGTAACGCTATGCCCCAGAGCGCTGAGTAGCTGCTCGAGCCCCGCGCGCAGCAGCGCGGAGTCTTCCGCCAGTAGTAGTTTCATTCGGCCTCCTTCAGTGGCAATTCGACCTGCAGCCGGCCACCGCGTTCGCGCGCAGCCGCGTCAGGAGCTGCGGCAAAGCTCACCGTGCCGCCTAGTGCGGCGGCGCGCTCGCGCAGCCCGGCGAGACCGGTGCCCGTCTCAGCTGGCTCCTTGGCCGTGTGGCCGAGGTCAGCTCCGGGGCCGGGGCAGGGTCCGGTGCCATTATCAACGATGTCTAGGCGCAGCATCTGCCCGAAAGCAACCGTTACCGTCGCCTGGGTGGCCGCGCCGTGCTTGGACGCATTAGTAAGCGCCTCGGCCACCGCGTGGTAAGCCAGCAGGGCAGTGGTTTCATCCACTGAGCGCTCGGCGCCTTCGACGTGTAGTTCGGTCTCCAGCCCGGAGTGGGCGAGGAGTTCGTCGAGGGCGGGGATAAGTCCGGCGTCGAAAAGCACCTGCGGGGCAATGCCACGCACCGTCGCCCGCAGGGAGGCGAGGGCCAAAGAGGCATTATGTTCCGCATCGGCCAAGGCCGGTTGCGCCTCCGGAGGGGCCTGCAATTTCGCCGCGGCCAAATTGAGCTTGAGCGCAGTGAGGTACTGCTGCGGGCCATCGTGCAGCTCGCGCTCGATGCGGCGGCGCTCGCCGGAAAAGGCATCGATAAGCGTGGCGCGTGAGGCCGCCAACTCCTCGGCCGAGGGGCTCAATGCCAGCCGAGTCAGCGAGGTCGATGCCAAGACCAACAGGCGGTTAAGTCCCACCAATAAAGCCACCAGCAGCGCCGCGGTGAGCCAGCAGGTAAAGAAAATGAGCGGCCGGTTGGAGGTAGACCACCCACCAAAGGAGAATTCGGTATTTGGCACGAACGGCGCAATTGCCAGCACGCCAGCCGTAAAACCCACGGCAGTCCACGCGGCAAAGCAGGCAGCCGAAATCAATAGCTGCACAATAAGGTGATAAAACTGCTGCCAATCAAACCACCGTCCCGCGCGCCGGGGTGGGATCTGTACACCCATCCACTGCGCACCCAACCGGCCGACTAATTCCGCGGCGCGTCCCACCAGCGGAATCCACGGCAGCATCAGCACCGAAACCACCAACGCCGGGATAAATAGCGCGCCGAGGACGAGGCTCCACGCGCAGGCTTTGAGGGTTCGCATAACCCATGAGCCTAGCCGCCTTACCCAGGGTGGGGCAGTAGAGCTAGCTCTACCATTTTCTGGGCGGCCCACTCCATGTCTTTCTTCTGCGCGGCCGAGTGGAATCAAAGGCATGTTAAAAGCAGATAACCTCAGCAAGCGCTACGGCCGCCGCACTGTGCTCAATCGCGTCACTGTGTCCATCGCCCCGAGCGAATTCGTCGCCATCATGGGACCTTCCGGCAGCGGAAAAACCACGCTGTTGAACCTGCTATCCGGGCTCGATAAGCCCACCTCCGGCCGAGTC
The DNA here is from genome assembly GCF_030229215.1 of Corynebacterium sp. MSK150. NCBI lineage: Bacteria > Bacillati > Actinomycetota > Actinomycetes > Mycobacteriales > Corynebacteriaceae > Corynebacterium > Corynebacterium sp. MSK150. The sequence goes on along the minus strand of NZ_JASPHM010000004.1, from coordinate 75,222 downwards.
AATGCGCCGGGGCGCAAGCAGCGAGCCTTTGTTTTCCAGGACTATAACCTGCTGGAATCCCTCAACGCCCAGCGCAATGCCACCTTGACCGCGCGCTTTTCCGGCCGGCGCCCTACACGCGGCAAGGTGGCGGAGGTCTTTGACTCGCTCGGCCTTAGCGGGTTGGAGCGCCGCCTGCCCGCGCAGCTTTCCGGCGGGCAGCAGCAACGTGTGGCCGTCGCCCGGGCACTGCTGGCCCAGGCGCCCTATATCTTCGCCGACGAGCCTACGGGCGCGCTTGACGACGCCACCGCATCCACCGTCCTTTCCCACCTGCGCGCCGCCGCCCGCGATGGCGCCAGCGTGGTCATGGTGACCCACTCGCACCTCGCCGCTGAGGCGGCCGACAGGATCATCTCCTTAGAGGAGGTGGCCCATGCTGGTGTGGCTTAAGGACTTACAGTCCAATTGGCTATCGTGGCTGGCCGTGGCGCTGACCCTGGTGGTGTCTTCCACCTCGTGCACCCTGGCGCTGGCCATGCTGGTTGCCTCCTCCGGGGCCGAAGAAAATCCCGCCGGCCCGCTGGGTGGCACGGTGCTGGGCATGGCCCTGTGCGTGGTGGTGTTGGTGACACTATCGCAGATGCGCCTTATCATCGCCGAGCGCGAGCCGGTCTACCGTTCTTGGCGCATGGTGGGCATGCCCGGGTGGATGATTGTTGCCTTCATTCTGGGCCAAGTCGCAGCGGTCAGCGCGGCTGCCGGATTTCTCGGCGTGCTGCCGGCCCGACCTCTGCTTGACCCGTGCGTGCGCGCCCTGCGCAGCGACGGCATCCCCATGCCGGATATCGCCGTTACCGGCCAGGTCACCGCCATTGCGGTATCCGTCTGCACGTCCGCGGCCCTGGTTGGTGCGCTGCCTCCGCTGCGCCGCGTGTTCCGGCCGCGTACTCCCGCACACCCGATGTGGCTTCTGGTGAAATTCCTGCTTGCGGCCGCGGCTATCGGCGGCACGGTCTACGGGTGCCTGCACATCGATGACCCGGGTGACCTCTTGTCGGCCGAGATGGGGCTCGTCATCCTCGTCGCCCTCTTCTTACCTTGGCTCATGCCCGGTATCGACCAATGGACCCGCGCGGCCGGCATCGCTGGGGCCAACGTGCGGGTGCGCCGGCACTTTTCCACCCCACACATCGTGCCGTGGGTGCTCCTCGGCGGCTTTATCGTCGCCGTCGGCTCGGGCCTGCGCTTTGGAAACGATGCAGGCGTCGGCGGCACCTTGTCCTCGTGGCAGGTCTTTGTCGCCCTTTTAGGGCCGGTCTTTGCCCCCAGCATCGTGGGCGCCGTGCTTACCTCACTGCTCATGCGCGGGCGCATCGCCTCCGATATCCGCGGCCTCACGCTGGCTGGCGCCACTCCCTCGGCCTGGGCGCGCGTGCAAGTAGGGGAGGCGGCGTGCCTCACCCTGACTGCGGCCGGCGTGGTCTGGGCGCTGTGCTTGGCGACGCTCCTCCCCCTCCACCACCTGCTCACCCCACAGGCTTCCTTCGGCCGAACGCTGGTAGACGAGCTGTGGTGGTCGGCCTTTGCCGTGATTTTTGGTGCCATGTTTATTGCTGTGGGCGTCGTCAAGCTGGCGCTGGCCGGCTTCGTGCGCGCCGGGCAACGGGAGCACTGAAGGGATCGCTGAGGGCGTAGAAATGTGGGCCGGGTCATTGTTGAGGGTTAGCAGTCACGAGGGTAGAGTGCTAATCAGGTTGTTTGACCCACAGTTGTTCACCCGCGACGACGGCTGTGCTGGACATCCACAACCGGCACGCGCGCGCCATACCGGCGCGCATACGAACACTACGGAGGAAACATCATGGCAAACATCAAGCCTCTCGAGGACCGCGTCCTCGTACAGATCGTAGAAGCTGAAACCACCACCGCTTCCGGCCTGGTTATCCCGGATTCCGCCAAGGAAAAGCCACAGGAAGCTACCGTCGTTGCAGTAGGCCCAGGCCGCACCAACGACAAGGGTGAGGTCACCCCGGTAGGCGTCAACGAAGGCGATACCGTTGTCTTTTCCAAGTACGGCGGCACCGAGCTGAAGTACAACGGCGAGGAGTACCTGCTGCTGTCCTCCCGTGACCTGCTCGCCGTCATCGAGAAGTAGGCCCACTTATGGCAAAGCTTATTGCATTCGACCAAGAAGCCCGCGAGGGAATCCAGCGCGGCGTCGATACGCTGGCTGATGCCGTCAAGGTCACCCTCGGCCCGCGCGGCCGCAACGTCGTGCTGTCCAAGGCTTTCGGTGGCCCCACCGTCACCAATGACGGCGTGACCATCGCCCGCGATATTGACATCGAGGAGCCCTTCGAGAACCTCGGCGCGCAGCTGGTCAAGTCCGTTGCGGTCAAGACCAATGACATCGCTGGTGACGGCACCACCACCGCTACCTTGCTGGCCCAGGCGCTCATCTTCGAGGGCCTGCGCAACGTAGCGGCCGGCGCCAACCCCATCGAGCTCAACCGCGGCATCGCGGCGGCGGCCGAAAAGGCCGTCGAGGAGCTCAAGGCCCGCGCCACCGCGGTCAACTCCTCCTCTGAAATCGCCCAGGTAGCTACCGTCTCCTCCCGCGATCCGGAGGTTGGCGAGATGGTTGCCGGCGCCATGGACAAGGTGGGCAAGGACGGTGTGGTCACCGTCGAGGAATCCCAGACCATCGACTCCACCGTCGACGTCACCGAGGGCATTTCCTTTGACAAGGGCTACCTTTCCCCGTACTTCGCTACGGAGGAAGAGACCTACCACGCCGTGCTGGACGACGCCGCAGTATTGCTCGTCCGCAACAAGATCTCCTCCCTGCCGGACTTCCTGCCGCTGCTGGAGAAGATCGCCGAGACCAATCGCCCGACCCTCATCATCGCGGAGGATGTCGAGGGCGAGCCGCTGCAGGCTCTCGTCGTCAACTCCATTCGCAAGGTGCTCAAGGTCGCGGCCGTGAAGGCCCCGTACTTTGGCGAGCGCCGCAAGGGATTCATGGATGACTTGGCCGTCGTTACCGGCGCCACCGTCATCGACCCAGAGGTGGGCGTCAACCTCAACGAGGCTGGCCTCGACGTGCTGGGTTCTGCCCGCCGCGTGACCATCACCAAGGATGACACCGTCATCGTCGATGGCGGCGGCACCGCTGAAGCAGTAGAGGAACGCCGCGAGCAGATCCGTCGCGAGATCGAGCGCACCGATTCCACCTGGGATAAGGAAAAGCTCGAGGAGCGCCTGGCTAAGCTCTCCGGCGGCGTGGCCGTCATCCGCGTTGGTGCGGCTACCGAGACCGAGGTCAACGAGCGCAAGCTGCGCGTCGAAGATGCCATCAACGCGGCCCGCGCGGCCGTTGAAGAGGGCGTCATCGCCGGCGGCGGCTCCGTGCTGGTCCAGATTTCCAAGGAACTCGAGTCCTACGCCGAGGACTTCGAGGGCGAGGCTAAGGTCGGCGTTCTCGCCGTCGCCCGCGCCCTGACCCGCCCGGCTTATTGGATCGCCGAAAACGCTGGCCTCGACGGTGCCGTCGTCGTCTCCCGCGTCGCCGAGATGTCTAACGGTGAGGGCTTCAACGCCAATACCCTGGAGTACGGCAACCTCATCGATAACGGCATTATCGACCCAGTCAAGGTCACCCACTCGGCCGTGGTCAACGCCACCTCCGTGGCCCGCATGGTTCTAACCACCGAGGCCTCCGTGGTGGAAAAGCCACAGGAAGAGCAACCTGCTGACGCCGGTCACGGCCACCAGCACTAAACCTTCCCAACAACGCCCGCCCGCTTCCCGCGCGGCGGGTTTTGTTGTGCCTAGATTAGGGCCGTGGAATACATCAAGGTCACCGGCGCGCGCGAAAACAACCTGCGCGATATCGCCCTGTCCATCCCCTAGCGCCAGCTCACCGTCCTCACCGGTGTATCCGGCTCCGGCAAGTCCTCCCTGGTCTTCGACACCATCGCGGCCGAGTCCCAGCGGCTTATCAACGAGACCTACCCCGGCTTCGTGCAGGGGTTTATGCCGTCGTTGGCCCGGCCGGACGTCGATAAGCTAGAGCATCTTACGGCCGCCATCGTGGTGGGCCAGGAGCCCATGGCCGCCTCCTCTCGCTCCACCTTTGGCACCGCCACCGGTATCACTGCCATGCTGCGCGTGCTGTACTCGCGCATGGCCACCCCGCGCGCCGGCGGCCCGGCGGCCTACTCCTTTAATGTGCCCTCCGCCTCCGGCCAGGGCGCCATCGAGGTTAACGGCACCAAGGAGGTGCGCCGTTTCGAGCGCACCGGCGGCATGTGCCCCGAATGCGAGGGCACCGGCCGCGGCGAAAATCTGCGATACCTTGTGCACCGTCGGCCTGGGGTATGTCGCCCTAGACCAGCCGCTATCTACTTTGTCCTGCGGCGAGCGTCAGCGCCTCAAACTTGCGGCGCACCTGAGCGATAAGAAATCTACCACTGATGTGCTGGTCCTCGATGAGCCCACCACTGGCCTGCACCCAGCGGATACCGCGCGGATTCTGGCGCTGCTGGATGAGCTGGTGGACTCCGGACATACCGTCGTCTGCATCGACCACAATCTGGCCGTTCTCGCGCATGCGGATCACGCCATCGACTTGGGCCCCGGCGCCGGTTCGGCCGGCGGCCAGCTTGTCTTTAGCGGCACCCCGGCCGATTTAGCCGAGCAGAAAGACTCGGTGACGGGGCGCTTTCTTGCCGACGCCCTCGTCTCCCCCTAACCTTCTGCCTTAAGCGTTGACCGGCGCGGCGGCGCGGCGGCGTTGGCGCAGCGCAACGACGCGCTCGGATTCGCTCATTCCGCCCCAGACGCCGTAAGGCTCGGCGGATTGCAGGGCATGCTCGCGGCACAGATCAATGACCGGGCAAGAATTGCAGATGGCCTTGGCACGGTTCTCGCGCTGGGCGCGGGCGCGGCCGCGCTCGCCATCTGGGTGATAAAACACGTCCGAGTTTTCTCCGCGGCAGGCGCCTTGTAGCTGCCAATCCCACAGGTCAGCGGTGGGACCGGGAAGCAAATGAGGCTGAGACACGTTACTTAGCTCCTTTGTAAGGGCGAGAATTCTAGTGTGGCTTCCGCAGTGTTACGGGAAGCAACCTCACGTAGTGTTTCGTGCGTGGGTAAACGGTGGGTTACCGATTTTTGACTTTTAGGTATTCTTCCCATGCTCACCCCGCCTGCACCACGGTCTACCAGCGGAAACGGCAAAGGTTAACGGTTTATGAATTTTCTGCCGCTCGGGTTGTGCAGGCGCTGGGGCCGCGCGTCGCCTTTGCATAAACTTCCCGTGTGCCAATATGGTTAGTTACCGGTTTAAAACATGTCAGAGGGTGCATACGTGAGTGATAAGGAACAGGAGCTAGCGGATCTCGTCCCGCATGCCGTCGACGGCAGCCGTCGAGCGCTGCAAAAAGTCCTGCGGATCATTCACCCGCAGGTGCTGCGCTACTGCCGCGCCCGCATCGGCGGCGGCCGCCAACCCACCGCGGAGGATGTAGCCCAAGAGATCTGTCTTGCAGTGGCCACTTCTATTGGCTCCTACGAGGACAAAGGCCGCCCGTTTATGGCCTATGTCTACGGCATCGCGTTCAATAAGGTCACCGATGCCCACCGCGCCATGGGGCGCGATAAGTCCACCCCTACCGAAGAAATTCCGGAAGACTCCGCGCGTGACGCAACCCCTGAAGAGTGGGCATTGGAGGCCGACGGTAGTAACAGAATGCGCGCCTTGCTCGATACGTTAAGTGACAAGGCGAAAAACATCGTTATTCTGCGCGTGTTCAACGGTTTGTCGGCAGAAGAGACCGCGGAAATTGTGGGTTCCACCCCAGGTGCGGTTCGTGTCGCACAACACCGAGCACTCGCTCAATTGCGAAAGGCTCTCCAAGCCGCCCAGGAAACTGCGCGCTAAGGGCCTAGAGGCCGACTCTTACAGCAGATATCTCTTAATAGAAAGGAAGGGGGAGAGACACCATCATGGCACCGAAGCACCACGGCGATAATGCCGGCCTAGCAGACCAGCTCCAGCCCTTGGTAGATGATGATGCATTCCTCACCGAGCTTTCGAAGGGAACTAACCCTTCCGACGGCCAGGATGACCTGGCGGAGCTGCTGCTGGAGTTAAAGGGGGACGTCGACAAGCAGATGCCTCCAGCCCCGCTGGTAGAAGGCGCCGATGCTGAGCCTGAGGTCATCGACCTAGGCCAGGCCCGCAAGCGCCGCCGTGGCGGCCCGTTCGTACATGGGCTCATCGGTGCGGCGGCCGCAACTCTAGTCATCGCTGGAGCCGGTGGAGCCATGCTGCACGCCGGAACCTTTGATAAGGGCGATAAGACCCGCAATGTAGAGCTGGCCGGCACGCTGGAAGAGATGGAATCTCGCGCGGCCGAAGGCGATATTGAAGGCGCCCGCGAACTAATGAAGGACGCCCGCGCCAAGCTGGATGAAGCCGAAGGTAAGGAAGAAAAGGCCATCGCCGCTAACCGTGAGGCCGAACAAAAGCGCTCTGCGCACCCGAAGCCCACCCCGCACACCGTTACGGAGACCGCCACCGAAACCGTGGCGGAAGAAGCCTCTCAGCCGGAGCAGCGGCCGGAACCGGCCACCGTGACCGAAACGCAGTACGCCACCGAAACCGTGGTAGTCACTGAGCAGGCCCAGCAAAACCCGCAGCCTAATCCCAACGTTGAGGACGAGCCTACGACCACCATCGAACTGGGCCAGCAACAGCAGTAGTAGCTAGCGGCCCTCCAGGCCGTCCAAGTAGCCCAAGGCATAGTCCCAGGGCACGTAGTGGGAGGGATCTGGCTCGGCGCCCGGCTCATGCACGGGCGCTAGCTCCCCTTCGAGCGTAGCGCGCATATTAGCGGCCATAATATCCCACTCATAGAAGTGGTTCTCCTGGCAATCCTCGCACAGGAAGAAGATGCCATCGATGCCGCGTGGGCCGAGGATGGAGGCGAATTTCTGCACCAGCGCGAGGTCGTGGATGATGGCGATCCGGTCGTCGTCGGTAAGCGGCATGACCTGCTCGTCCTCCTCCAAGAAGGAGGCTGGGTCATTCGGGTCGTCGGCGAAAGGATCGCGGGGCATATTGGCGAAGAAGTTCACGCCTGCGAGCCTATTGAACTTGCTCGCCCGAGGCAATTTACCCCTGCCCAAATGGTGTCTTCGGCCGGCAACGCACTACAGTTGGGTTAGCCGCTAAACCTGTTAAGGAGAGACCTCGATGAGCGAGAACCGTATTCATACTGGTGGAGATGACCCGAACAAGGTAGCCCTGCGCGGCCTGACCTTTGACGATGTGCTCCTTTTGCCCGCCGAATCCAATATCGTGCCCTCCGAGGTCGATACCGGCGCGCAATTTACCCGCAATATCCGCCTCGGCGTTCCGCTTGCCTCGGCCGCCATGGATACCGTGACCGAGGCCCGCATGGCCATTGCCATGGCCCGCCAAGGCGGTATCGGCGTGCTGCACCGCAACCTGTCTACCGAGGACCAGGCCGAGCAGGTCGAGATTGTGAAGCGCTCCGAGTCCGGCATGGTCACCGACCCCATCACTGCGCGCCCGGATATGACCATCGGGGAAGTAGACGCGCTGTGCGCCCGCTTCCGCATCTCCGGCCTGCCGGTGGTAGACGAGGACGGCACCCTGATGGGCATTTGCACCAACCGCGATATGCGCTTCGAGCCTGACTTTGACCGCAAGGTCAGCGAGGTCATGACGGCCATGCCGCTTGTTGTTGCGCGCGAGGGTGTATCTAAGAAGGAAGCCCTCGAACTGCTTTCGGCCAATAAGGTGGAAAAGCTGCCCATCGTCGATGCGGATAATAAGCTCACCGGCCTGATCACCGTCAAGGACTTTGTCAAGACCGAGCAGTACCCCAACGCGTCCAAGGACTCGGCCGGCCGCCTGTTGGTTGCGGCCGGCATCGGTACCGGGGAAGAGTCCTACCAGCGCGCCGCCGCGCTTGTCGACGCCGGCGTGGACGCCCTCGTCGTCGACTCCGCCCACGCCCACAACAACCGCGTGCTGGAAATGGTCTCCCGCGTGCAAAAGGATTTCGGTTCCAAGGTCGATGTCATCGGCGGTAACCTCGCCACCCGCGAGGCTGCCCAGGCAATGATTGATGCCGGCGCCGACGCCATCAAGGTCGGCATCGGCCCAGGCTCCATTTGCACCACCCGCGTCGTCGCCGGCGTGGGCGCGCCGCAGATTACGGCCCTGATGGAGGCCGCCGCAGTAGCTGGCCCGGCCGGTGTACCGGTTATCGGCGATGGTGGCATGCAGTACTCGGGCGACGTCGCCAAGGCCCTGGCGGCCGGCGCCGATACCGTCATGCTGGGCTCCATGTTTGCCGGCACCACCGAAGCCCCCGGTGACATCGTGGTCTACCAGGGCAAGCAGTACAAGCGCTACCGCGGCATGGGCTCCATGGGCGCCATGCAGGGCCGCGGACTTTCCGGCGAGAAGCGCTCCTACTCCAAGGACCGCTACTTCCAGGCCGATGTGCGCAGCGAGGACAAGCTGGTTCCAGAAGGCGTCGAGGGCCGTGTGCCCTTCCGCGGCGATATCGATGCCATCGTGCACCAGATCGTCGGCGGCTTGCGCGCTTCCATGGGCTATACCGGCTCCGCCACCCTGGCCGAGCTGAAGACCAAGCGCTTCGTCCAAATCACCGCCGCGGGCCTAAAGGAATCCCACCCGCACCACTTGCAGCAAATCGCAGAAGCACCAAACTACCGCTAGGAATATCATGCGTGAATACGCCGAAATCGGCATCGGCCGCGAGGCCCGCCGCACCTTCGATCTAGAGCAACTATCCATCGTGCCGCAGCGCCGCACCCGTTCCTCCAAGGACGTGGACACCACCTGGCACATCGACGCCTATACCTTCGACATCCCCTTCGTGTCCCACCCCACTGATGCGCTCGCCACCCCCGAGTTCATCATCGAGATGGGCAAGCAAGGCGGCTTGGGTGTCATCAATGCCGAGGGCCTGTGGGGTCGCCACAAGGACCTCGAGGGCGCCCTGGCCCGCATTTACTCGCAGCCGGGCGATAACTCCATCATCCAGGAGCTGCACGCCGCCCCGCTTGACGACGCCCTCCTTACCGAGCGCATCTCCCAAGTCCGCGACTCCGGGGTTACCGTTGCTGTGCGCGTTTCTCCGCAAAATGCTCGCGAGATGGCCCCGAAGGTCATCGCGGCCGGTGCCGAGTTGCTGTTTATCCAGGGCACCCTGGTCTCGGCCGAGCACGTGGCTACCGGCGGTGAGCCGCTGAACCTCAAGGAGTTCATTGGCTCGCTGGACGTTCCCGTCATTGCCGGCGGAGTTACCGACTACACCACCGCGCTACACCTGATGCGTACCGGCGCGGCCGGCGTCATCGTAGGCGCGGGTGTGACCACCAACGCCGAGACCGTTGGCATCGACTCGGCCATGGGCACCGCGATTGCCGACGCCGCCGCAGCCCGCCGCGACTACCTCGACGAGACCGGCGGCCGTTATGTACACATCATCGCCGATACCGAGTTTGAAAACTCCGGCAATATTGCCAAGGCCTTCGCCTGCGGCGCTGACGGTGTTGCTCTCGGCCCACTGCTTGCCCAGGCCCGCGAGGCCGGCGGCAAGGGCTGGTACTGGCCCGCCACGGCCGGCCACCCGCGTTTCCCACGCGGCTTCGTCCAGTTCTCCGGGGCCGATACCGACTTGGACGTTGATTTCCTCACCACCGGTACCTCGGCCGAAGCCGCCGAAGAGTCGGCCGCTCCGTCGCTGGAAACCGTGCTGCATGGCCCCTCCAGTGAGCCTTTTGGCCGCACCAACTTGGTCGGCGCGCTGCGCCGGTCCATGGCCAAGTGCGGCTACACCGACCTGAAGTCCTTCCAGAAGGTCGAACTCGCCGTGCGCTACTAATCCGCGCGAGAGTCCCCGACGCGGCTGTGCCTTTTTGGCGCAGCCGCGTTTCTTTTTAAGCTTCCTTCTTCGCTGAATAGATACAACTTGGCGGGGAGGGGGAGTAGTTACGAGAGCAACTGCCAGCCGCCTTCGCGCCTCCACGTGGTCTTGCCCGTCATCGGCCGCCATTGCCCTGAGTTGTGGACTGGGCACACGCGTACTCCCGTGGGATTGAGCTCTACAACCTTTTCTTCGCCGCTCGCGCGTAGAACCACCGAATTTTGCGCTACTTCTGGATGCCCCACGCGCTCTGCCTGCTGCGTGCCGCACAATGGAACCCACTCATCCCACTCGCTTCCAAAGACTTCCGCGGCCGGAAGCGTCACCTGTTGCGGGCCTTGTTCATCCAGCGCAGACGCCACCTCGGCCGTAGTTGGGGTGGCGTCACAACCGCACAACAACAGCCCCGCGGCGAGCACAATAGTCAAGCGCTTCATAAGCTATCAGTTTAGTGGGTTAGACTATGGGGCGTGACTAAGCCAAATACTACCCCGCGCCCCGTCCTCGTTGTGGACTTTGGCGCTCAGTACGCGCAGCTTATTGCCCGTCGCGTGCGCGAGGCCAAGATTTACTCCGAGGTTGTCCCCAACTCCGCTTCTGTAGAGGAAATTAAAGCAAAGGATCCAGCCGCTCTCATTTTGTCGGGTGGACCATCTTCCGTATATGCCGATGGCGCCCCGGCCCTCAAGCCGGAGCTACTTGAGCTCGGCATTCCGGTTTTCGGCATTTGCTACGGCTTCCAGGCCATGAACCATGCGCTTGGTGGCACTGTCTCTTCCACCGGCGAGCGTGAATACGGCCGTACCGATATGAATGTTAAGGGCGGTGTACTTCACGAAGGCCTGGAGGCTACCCACAAGGTGTGGATGTCCCACGGCGATGCCGTATCTGCCGCTCCCGAAGGCTTTGAGGTTACTGCTACTTCGGCCGGTGCTCCCGTTGCCGCTATGGAGTGCCCAGCCAAGCAGATGGCCGGCGTGCAGTACCACCCTGAGGTGCTCCACTCGCCGCACGGCCAAGAAGTGCTTACCCGTTTCCTTACCGAGATCGCTGGCCTAGAGCAGAATTGGACGGCCGATAATATCGCCGAGCAGCTCATCGCGGATGTCCGCGCACAGGTGGGCGAGGAAGGCCGCGCTATTTGTGGCCTGTCCGGCGGTGTGGATTCCGCGGTGGCGGCCGCACTGGTGCAGCGCGCCATTGGAGATCGCCTCACCTGTGTCTTCGTTGACCACGGCCTGCTGCGTGCCGGCGAGCGCGAGCAGGTAGAAAAGGACTTCGTTGCCTCCACCGGCGCGAAGCTGGTGACTGCGGATGAGCGCGCCGCCTTCCTGGATAAGTTGGCAGGCGTTAGCGACCCAGAAGCCAAGCGCAAGGCCATCGGTGCGGAGTTTATCCGTTCCTTTGAGCGCGCGGTTGCAGGCGTGCTTGACGACGCCCCTGCAGGCTCCACCATCGACTACCTCGTTCAGGGCACCCTGTACCCGGATGTCGTCGAGTCTGGCGGCGGCGATGGCACGGCGAATATTAAGTCTCACCACAATGTCGGCGGTCTGCCAGATGACGTGGAGTTCGAACTGGTTGAGCCGTTGCGCCTGCTGTTTAAGGACGAGGTGCGTGCCGTCGGCCGTGAGCTGGGTCTGCCGGAAGAGATCGTCAACCGTCAGCCATTCCCCGGTCCGGGATTGGGCATCCGCATTATCGGTGAGGTGACCGAAGAGCGCTTGGAGACGCTGCGCGAGGCGGACCTTATTGCTCGTACCGAGCTGACCAATGCCGGCTTGGATGACCAGATTTGGCAGTGCCCGGTAGTACTGCTGGCCGATGTCCGCTCCGTTGGCGTGCAGGGCGACGGCCGTACCTATGGCCACCCGATTGTGCTGCGCCCAGTGTCCTCGGAAGACGCCATGACTGCGGACTGGACCCGCCTGCCGTACGAAGTGCTGGAGAAGATTTCTACCCGCATCACCAACGAGGTGAAGGACGTCAACCGCGTGGTCTTGGACTGCACCTCCAAGCCACCGGGAACCATCGAGTGGGAGTAAAACGGCATGCGTAGAAGGCGCTCAGTCTAGTGCTGAGCGCCTTTTCGCTCGTTTTGGCGCCGGCGTTTACTCGCGCGGGGTAAACGGTGGCCGCCACACAATGCGCCCTCCCACCCGCTCGAGGCGGCCGCGCCGAGGTGGGGCGTTGGGGTCATCGTCGTTGACACCATTATGGTAAGCGCAGCACATGACCAGGTTTTTCATATTCGTCTCCCCGCCGTTGCTCCACGCCTTGAGGTGGTGGACTTGGGAGAGGTCGGCCGGCTGGTTACAGCCCGGCCAGGCGCAGCGTGGGTTTTCTGCAGCGGCCATAATGCGCTGCTTGTCATTGGCCACGCGCGCCGTGCGGTAGAGATTGACTGGTCCTTCTTCGGGGTGCACGAGCGTGACGTAGCCGGTTTCTTTGTCGCCAGCAAAGCCGACGTCGTTGAGCACACGCCGCAGATATTCGGTGCCGGTGATGGTGGCACCGTTGGTCAGATCGAGCTCGATATCATCGCCGCGGCCATCGCGGATGCGGATGAATCTGTCTAACGGCACGATGGCATTGGTCACCACTTCTGCCCGCGCGGCCGCAGCTTGGTCAAAGAAGATCTTTTCTACCGCCTCGAGCGCTTGCTTTCCGGTCGCGGCCAGCGCGGCGTTGAGATCCGCGATGAAACTAGAGGTTCCGGTGATGGCCAGCGTCCAGTAATCATTGGGGCGTCGGTAAGTGCGTACGCCTGGGGTTACGGTGTTGTCCTTCATTTCGCGCAAGCGCCGGCGGGCGTGCTTAAGGATGTGGCTCATCGAGCCGGTCATCGCGCAGCATTCCGCGCGCAGCTGCCAGGCCTGCTTCTTGCTTGGCGCGCGGTTAACAATGCGTTCTAGGGCGGCAAGGGTGGCGATGGAGTGGGTGTTGCGGCGGGCGTCGGCAATAGCGCGGTGCTGCAGGCGCGTAAATTTGGTGCGGCCGAAGTAGCTTTCGCACAAAAGAAGCAGATCGGCGGCGATGGCATCGGGTGCGCCGCGGTCCATGAGCTCGGACCCGGACATGCCTTGGCATCCGGCGATGATGTCCATGCCAGGGCCCAAGGCGGTGAGGTAGGTCTCGAGTGCGTTCATGCTTGCAACGCTACGGCGCGCACCTACACCGGCGCAGGGCCGGCGCAATCGCTACGGCCGATTCTGTGGATAACCCGGCCCGCATACTCGCCGTGGGCCGGAAAAGCTGTGGATAACCCCGAAAAGTGTCGTATAGATTAGGCAAACGCGAGCCGGCGCGTGCCATCCACGTGGGGGAAGACGAAAAAGCTCAGCCCAAAGACCACTAGCCACACCAGCCCGGCGCCCCATGCGGGCAGGGCCACGATGGGCGCGAGCATCACCATAAGCCACAGAATCATCAGTGGCACGAGCTGTGCGATGGTGGGAACCAGAGTGACGTTGCGCTTGTCGGCATAAGCGCGCATCGCGCGGCGGTAGGGGTGGGCAAAGACGAGAACGAAGGCCGCCACGAGGCATACGAGTGCCCCGACCAGTGCGGCAAAGATATGCGCGCGGCTAGCCAAGAGTGCCACGGCCGCACCGATGAGGATGGACGAGCCCAAACGCACCCAAGGCGGGGTAGGGATGGGTGTGGTGTGCTCGCGCATGGCGCCGTAGGCAGCGTTGAAGTTCATGCCGCTAAGGCTACCATTCGAACATACACTTGCATGTGTCCGGGTGAGGGTTCATACTATTCGGGTGAGTCAAACGAGCGTTCGCCTAGAAAAAGCGGTGGCCGGGCTAAGTAGGTCGGACCGTGTGGCGATGCTGCGTAGCCGCATGCGCGCTATGGAGCGTGGCCCGGAAGAAGAGCTGGTAGATACGCTTCCCGGCCTGGCCCGCTTGCTTCCCGCAGGTGGGCTGGCGCGCCGGCAGGTGGTGCACTGTGCAAACTGTCCAGCGCTGGTGGTGGAGCTTATCTGTCACCTCACCGCCCGTGGCGGGCATGTGGCAGTGGTGGGGTGGCCGGATTTGCTACTCGCACAGGTGGCCGATAAGGGCGATATCGAACGTGTGGTGACCGTGCCGGATCCGGGCCTGGAATCCTGGATGGTGACGGGAGTATTGGCGGAAGGGCTAGACCTTGTTGTCCACCATGGGCCGCCCGGCGAGGTGAGCCCTACCAAGGCTCGGCCGGTGCTGGCAAAGGTGCGCGGCGGGCGCGCGGCGGTGCTCACGGTGGGCACGCGCCTGCCCAGCACGGCGGTGGGGATAGGGGCGCGGGTGAGTGCCTATCGGGGCGTCGGCAAGGGCAGTGGGCGCATTCGCGGCGTGGACATGGAGGTGGAGGTGACCTCGAAGCAGGCTACCTCGCGCGGGGTGCTCACGGTGGGGCAGCGCCGCCGGTTGGAGGCCGTATGAGGGTAGCGGCCGTGTGGTTTCCGGATTGGCCCATCCAGGCCGCCGGCGGGCAGGGTCCTATGATTATTGCGCGCAATCACGCGGTGGCGGTGTGCGATAGGAGGGCGCGCCGGGCGGGTGTTCGGCGCGGGATGCGTCTGCGCCAGGCCCAAGCGCTGTGCCCCGAGGCCGCAGTGGTGGAGGCCAATCCGGATCGGGATGGCGCGGCGTTTGCGGAGGTCGCGGCCGGCTTAGATGCGGTGGCGTCCTCGGTGGAGGTGTTGCGCCCGGGCCTGGCGATTGTGGATGCGGGCGCGGCGCTGCGCTACCACGGGGAGAAAGCACTAGAGATGCTTGTCGACGCCTCTTCGTACGCCGGCTTCGACTCCACCCTCGGCGTCGCCGATGAGATTGCCACGGCCGTCATTGCAGCCCGGCACCGTGGTGTGGGCGCAGTGGTGCCGGAGGGCGGCTCGCGGGAGTTTTTGGCCACCCAGCCCATAGGCGTGCTGGCGGCCGATGAGGCCTTGGGCTTTGAGGCTGGGTTTATCGCGCAGCTGGATAAGCTAGGCGTGCGGCGGCTGGGTGACTTGGCTGCGCTGCCGTTTAAGCAGGTAGCTACCCGGTTTGGTGAGTCGGGCCGGCGTGCGCACGAACTGGCCCAAGCCCGTGCGGATAGGCGCGTGGCCCCAGAGCTGGCGCGTCCAGACCTGGCCGTGGAAATGGAAGAGCGCATCGAGCGCGTGGATGCGGCGGCGTTCGCGGCCCGCCAACTCGCGGCTCGGCTGCATGCCCGCTTGGAGGAGGCCGGCAAGGTGTGCCTGCGGCTGCGCGTGGTGGCGGAGTTTGACACCGGTGAGGAGCTGGCGCGGGTATGGCGCACACAGGAAGCGCTGACGGAGCAGGCCACCGCGGACCGGGTGCGCTGGCAGCTCGATGGTTGGCTCACGCGCGCTACTGGTGAGGGCGCGGCCATCCGCCGCCTAGCGCTGGAGCCGGTGGAGGTTGCCGCCCCGTCCGCCACCGGCCTCTGGGGTGGGGAAGGCTCGCAGGAGCAGGTCAAACGCGTGATCGCCCGTGTGCAATCGCAGCTGGGGGTGGACCGCGTGCTGCAGCCGCGGGCAGTGGGCGGCCGTGGGGTGGCCGAACGCATCGAGTACGTGCCCTATGGTGAGCAGCGCGACGCACCGCCGCGGGGCGAGTGGCCCGGCCGCATTCCCGCGCCCCTGCCTGCACGGCTGGGCGGTGGGCCGAACCACCCGGCCGCGCGCATTCGGCTTATCGACGCCGCCGAGCGACCCGTCTTCGTTACCGCCGAAGCCCTCCTCTCCAGCGTGCCGGTGGCCTTGGGTTGGGGTGCGCATCGTTTTCGTGTGCTGGGCTGGGCCGGACCCTGGCCGGTGGATACGCAGTGGTGGACCGATACTCCACAGCACGTAGCGCGCCTGCAGGTGGTGGGCCAAGCCGAGCACGAAGAGCATCAACGGGCCTGGCTCTTGGTATGGTCCGGCGGCCGCTGGCGGGTTGAGGCGACCTATTAATCGCGAATATCGACCACGAGGCGAGTGGGGTTATCGAGCACCTGCACGGAATAAGGCTTGCGAGAGGTCATGCCGATGACAAATTGGCAGCGGCCCTCGTAGGTGCCGCCATTGACCACTTGGGTGACAATTCCTTCCGTAGGGGCATCCACCACGCCGATGCGGGGATCGTCCTTGCCTGCCTCGAAGGGATAGACCACGCCGTCGATATTGACATTGAGTGCGGTCTCGCCGGAGTGGTCAATGGTCTTGCCGGAACCCTGTTGTGTGGGTGTGTCGGTGTAATCCACGAACCACCCAGGAGCGCCGCCGCCGTCGAGCTCGAAGACAACGCGCTCAAAACCCTCGTGCCGGCCGATGCGCACGTCGGTCACCGTGAGCTCGGAGGGCGCCTGCGGTCGGAGGGTTTTCATCTCCATATTGGCCTGGCCTAGCGGATTGAGCTGGGAGTTATCCGCGGACGCGGCCATGGTGGTGCGGTCCGTCTCGTGGGCGGCGCAGCCGCTGAGAAAAGCAGCGACGAGAAGCGTTGCGGCGAGACGGACTTTCAACATGTCCCCTAGGTTATATTTTCGGCCGTGAACTGTATAGCTGAGGGGGTACTTCGTGGCCGAATTGTTGCCAAGGGTGTGAGCTGAAAAGCAGAAAGGTTAGGCTTAGGTATATGACCGAGTTCTGTTCAGATATCCAGGTAGAGCCGCTGCCAGGCACGGCGAAGAAGGAATCCGTCTATGTGCTTTTCGAGTGGCCGGGCGGATGGTCGCGAGACGTGCTCGACGGCGATACCTTTGGGCCGGAGCTCACAGCGCAGCTCCAGACCAAGCTGAAGGGTATGGCAGGGCTGCAGCTTATTCGCCGGCCGGGCCGCGATGGCCGCCAAGTAGGCAAGATGCACCGTTGTTACCTGGTGTGGGCCGAGCAGGGCGTGATGGAACTCGTGCTGCTGACGGGCCCGGAGAAGATCCTCGATCTGGACCTGACCGGGCCTGGCCGCAATGGGGGTGGCGCTTTGGATACGCCGCTGGTGCTGGTGTGCACGCATGCGAAGCGTGATACGTGTTGTGCGGTCAAGGGTCGGCCGCTGGCCGCGGAGCTGGTGGCGGATTATCCGGATATGGTGTGGGAGACCTCGCACACGAAGGGGCACCGATTCGCGCCTTCGGTCATGCTCATGCCATGGGCCTATTCCTTTGGCCGCATGAATAAAGAAGCCGCCGCGCAAATGATTGCGGCGGCGGCGAAGGGGAAGTATTTCTACCCAGTAAATCGCGGGCGCGGTATTTTCGGCCCGCGCGGCCAGGTGGCGGAGTTGGCGGTGGCCCGCTCGCTTATCGACGCCGGCGAGGACCTCTCCTACGGCCAGCTCACTGTCACCGACGGCGGCGAGGTCAGCCACGCTGACGGCCGGCGCTGGCGCGTGGCGCTCGAGGAGCGCGAGGTAGAAGGCGTGGTCTCTTCGTGCGGCGATGCGCCGAAGAAAGGCCAAGCCATCGTAGCGACCGGCGTGGAGCCGGTCGCGGGGTAGGCCGCGCGGGGCGGGGCGGCGTCGGCAAGCGGGGGCTAGCGGCGCATGACCTTGGAAGAAAGCCAGTTGCCGAGGAACTGGGCGGCCTGCACCAGCACGATGATGATGAGCGTAGCCACGACGGTGACTTCCCACTCAAAGGCGCGGTAGCCGTAGACGATGGCAAAGTCGCCCAAGCCGCCGCCGCCGACGTAGCCGGCCATGGCGGACATATCCACGATGGCGATGAACAGGAAGGTGTAGCCCAGAATCAGCGGGCCGAGGGCCTCCGGAACGATCACGGAGGTAATGATCTTCCACGGCGAGGCACCCATGGAGCGGGCGGCTTCGATAACACCGGGATCGATGGCCACGAGGTTTTGCTCCACCACACGGGCCACGGAGAAGGTTGCGGCGATCACCATGACGAAGGTCGCTGGGCCGCGGCCGATGGAACCTCCCATTACGGCGACGGTCAACGGCTGGGCAAAGGCCAGCAAAATGATGAACGGGATGGGGCGGACGAAGTTCACCAGCAGGTTAACAATGACGTAGACAAACCGGTTTTGCAGGATGCCGCCCGTGCGGGTGGTGTAGAGCAGCATGCCTAGGCCAAGGCCGAGGATGCCGGAGACGATGAGGGTGGTCGAGACCATGATGAGGGTGTCGACGATGGCGTCGGCGAGCGAGGGGCCAAGACGATCCCAGTTGGCTTGGGCGAGGTTGGTGACGGTCATCGTGCAATCTCCTCAATCTGGGTGGTGGTAGAAAGCGTGCGGTAGAACTCTTCGATGGCGTTATTATCGCCGCTGAGTCGCACGGTCAGTTTGCCAAAGGAATGCTGCTGCAACGTGGTGATACCGCCGTGCACGACGGCGATGGACACGCCGGCTTCCTTGAGCCGAGCGGCGGCGGTGAAGAAGCCAGATTCCTCGGTGAGGTTGATGGTAAACAGGCGGCCTTCGTGCGCGAGCAGGTCGTCGGTTTCGACGACGTCGGGTTCGTTGCGCAGCGAGGTGGCCACGAACTTGGCGGCCACGGAGGTCTGCGGGTTGGAGAAGACTTCGTAGACGCTGCCTTGTTCTACTACGCGGCCGTTTTCCATCACGGCGACCTTATCGGCGATGGAGCGTACGACTTCCATCTCGTGGGTAATAACGACGATGGTGATGCCGAATTCCTTGTTCACCCGGCGCAGCAGGTCGAGGACTTCCTGCGTGGTGGTGGGGTCGAGGGCGGAAGTGGCTTCGTCGGCAAGCAGCAGCGAAGGGTTGGTGGCCAGCGCACGGGCAATGCCAACGCGCTGCTTCTGGCCGCCGGAGAGCTGCTCCGGGTAGCTCTTGCCCTTGTCTCCCAGGCCGACGAAGTCCAGCAACTCTTGCACGCGCTGGGCGCGCTCCTGCTTGCCGACGCCCTGCAGCTGCAGCGGGTATTCAATATTGCCGGCCGCGGTGCGCGAGTTCATCAGGTTGAACTGCTGGAAGATCATGCCGATATTGCGACGAATGCCGCGCAGCTTCTTCTCGGACATGCCAACGATATTGGTCTCGTCGAGCAACAGCTCGCCGGCGGACGGGGTGTCCAGGCCGTTGATCATGCGCACGAGGGTGGACTTGCCGGCGCCGGAATAGCCAATGATGCCGACGATTTCGCCGGGCTCGATGGTCATGGAGACATTGTCGAGGGCCTTGACTCGTGCCTTTTTCTGTTTAAAGACCTTGGTGATCTCGCGGAACTCGATGCGGGTGCCGCGTTGAGTGGAATCTGCCACGTGTTTGCGTCCTTAGCTAGGAAAGTGCCAAACCCCGCCGGGGGCTCCGGCGGGGTAAAAGCAAGGGTGATTAGTCCAGATCTGCTTCGAGTTTATCCAGGATCTTCTGCAGATCCTCCTGGCTGCGCTCCACCTCAACAGAGGTACCGGCGGAGTCTTCGTCAACGCCCTCCTGGACGGCGTCGCTGTGCCATAGCTCGGCGAGCTTCTTGATGTCCTCGTTATCGGCATCTTCCTCGCGAACGGCGAAGACATTGATGTACGGCTCTGCCTCTTCAGAGTTCGGGTCGTCCTGGAAGATGGCGGTGGCTGGGTCGATGCCGGCGCGCTCCAGGAAAGAGTTATTGATAATCGCCGGGGTGCCCTCGCCGTGTGCGGACGTGGTCTGTGCCGCGTCTACCGGGGTGACCTTGACCTTGGACTTCGCCTCGTCAATATCCAGCGGGGTGGGCTCCAAGTTGTCCTTGTCCTTCAGGGTGAGAAGGCCGGCCTGAACCAGCACGTTGATGGCGCGAGCCTGATTGGTGGAGTCATTCGGGATGGCGACCTCTTCGCCCTCGATGCCGTCGAGGGAGTCGTGGTCCTTCCAGAACAGTGCCAGCGGCACGATCTCGGTAGCCACGATAGGCACCAGGTTGGTGCCGTTGCCGTGGTTATACTCCGCCAAGAACTTCAGGTGCTGGAAGTTATTGGTGTCCAGCTCGCCCTGGTCCAGAGCCTGGTTCGGGGTGTTGTAATCCGCGAAAGGCTGGATATCGATGTCATAGCCTGCGTTCTTTGCTTCCTGCTCGAACGCTACCCAAGCCTTCTTTGCGTCATCGGTGGTGCCGACTTTGATGGTCTTGGAGTCATCGGAGTCGGAAGAGCATGCCACCAGGCTGGTGGCGGCGATGGATACGGCGGCGGTAGCAGCCACTACGCGACGGATCTGCATGGGGAATCCCCTTCTTGTAGGAGTTGAAATAATTTGCTTGTTTAGCAACTTAGCAATCAGCGAACCGCTTTGTCTATTGCGGGCATCACGCCCCACCAGCTTGTCTAGAACAATGATTCGATATTACGCTGTCTGGAGTGAAATTTAATGGCGGAAGGGCATTGTCGTGGTCGCGGGTGGAGTGCATTCTCTCCGGCCGTGAATCTGCTGCGCCCGTGCCGGTGGATCACCTTCACGGACCAACGGTTCCTGCCCAGCGCGGTCACTCCGCCGTGCCCTTTGCGGAGCTGCACGCGGTAAGTTCCTATAGCTTTCTTGACGGCGCTGCCGAGCCGGAGGAGCTGGTGGCCCGGGCTGTGGAGCTAGGCCTTGAGGGGCTGGCCATCGTGGACCGCGATGGTTTTTATGGCCTGATGAAATTTGCTGAAGCCGCAGCTAAAGCGGACCTTCCGGCTGTATATGGTGCGGAGCTATCGCTCGCGGAGGCCCCGGTGACCGTGCTGGCGCGCACCCCGGAGGGCTATCGCCGTCTGTCGCGCCTTATTGCGCGCGCCCGGATGGAAGCCGGGGAGAAGGATCGCGTGGCTTATCCGTCCTTGGATGAGGTGGCGCGCGAACTGGAGGGGGAGTGCTTCTTTCTGGTGGGGCCGGAGGCGCTAGCAGAAATCGATAACCTGCTCGAAAGAATAAAAATAGACAGCATAGTTCTCGAATATTCGTGCAGCATGTCCCCCGGGGATGCGGATCGGCACCGTTTCCTCGATAAATACAATAACCTGCGGGCCATCGCAACCGCACGGCCCGCGGCCGCGACCCGCGACCAAACTCGGCTCGCCGCCGCCAAGCGTGCCCTGGCCCGGCGCGAATCTCTCGCGGCCGCCGCGCCGCACGCCCACCCCATGGGTGCGGGCTGGCTGCGATCCGGCGAGCAGATGGCGCAACTCTTGCCGGATCGGCCGGAGCTCATCGCCGAAACCGTGGCGCTCGCCCGCGAGTGTTCCTTTACCTGGGACGCCCTCGCGCCCAACCTGCCGCATTTTCCGGTGCCGGAGGGGTACACCGAAATGAGCTGGCTGGAGCACGAGGTCTGGCGCCGCGCCAAGGACCGCTATGCCTCGCGCCCGGCCGAGATCAGGCAGGCGGCAAGGAAGCAGATTCGGCATGAGCTGGGCGTCATCAAGCAGCTGGGCTTCCCCGGCTACTTCCTGATCGTGTGCGACCTGGTGGATTTTTGCCGCCGCGAGAATATTCTGTGCCAAGGCCGCGGCTCGGCCGCCAACTCCGCGGTGTGCTTTGCGCTGGGCATTACCAACGCTGAGCCCATTTCCGCGCAGTTGCTCTTCGAGCGCTTTCTCTCCCCGGACCGCGATGGCCCGCCCGATATTGATATCGACATCGAGTCCGGCCGCCGCGAGGAAGTCATCCAGTATGTCTACCGCACCCACGGCCGCGATCGCGCCGCGCAGGTGGCCAATGTCATTACCTATCGCCGCAAGGGAGCTACGCGCGATGCCGCCCGCGCGTTGGGCTACCCGCAGGGCTCGGCCGATGCGTGGTCGAAAGGTACCTCTGAGCCGCCTGCCGACGTCTCCTCATTAGCCGAGCAATTCCTCGGCCAGCCCCGCCACCTGGGCATCCACTCCGGCGGCATGGTGCTGTGCGATCGGCCCATTGCGGACGTCGTTCCTATGGAATGGGCGCGCATGGACAACCGCTCCGTACTCCAGTGGGATAAGGATGATTGTGCGGCCGCTGGCCTGGTGAAATTCGACCTCTTGGGCCTCGGCATGCTGGAGGCGCTGCACCACATGATTGATGCCGTGCGCGCCACCACCGGCCGCGAGGTGCACCTGTGGGAGCTCGACCTTGCCGAGCCGGAAGTTTATGACATGCTCTGCCGCGCCGATGCGGTGGGCGTCTTCCAGGTGGAATCCCGTGCGCAGCTAGCCACGCTGCCGCGCCTGAAGCCGCGCCGCTTCTTTGACCTGGTGGTCGAGGTCGCGCTCATTCGCCCCGGCCCTATCCAAGGCGGGTCCGTGCACCCCTACCTGCGCCGCCGCGATGGCCTTGAGGAGGTGACCTATGACCATCCGGTGCTGGAAAAATCCCTGGGCAAGACGTTAGGCATCCCGCTCTTCCAGGAGCAGTTGATGCAGATCGCGGTCGACGCCGCCGGTTTTTCCGGCGCCGAGGCCGATGACCTGCGCCGCGCCATGGGCTCGAAGCGCTCCCCGGAAAAGATGGCCGCGCTGCGCAGCCGCTTCTTTGCCGGCCTGCGCGAGACCAACGGTATTGAGGGTGAGGTAGCGGATAAGCTTTGGGCAAAAATCGTGGCCTTCGCCGCCTATGGCTTCCCGGAATCCCACTCGCAGTCCTTTGCCTCGCTGGTGTATTTTTCCGCGTGGTTTAAGTACCACTACCCGGCGGAATTCTGCGTGGGGTTGCTGCGCGCGCAGCCGATGGGGTTCTATTCCCCGCAGTCGCTCATCCAGGATGCTCGGCGCCACGGCGTGCGGGTGCTGCCGGTAAGCATTAATGACTCCGGCGCCCAGGCCCGCGCGACGGGCTTGGCCGAGATTCGCTTGGGTCTTAACCTCATCAAGGGGCTGGGGGAGTCCGCTGCCGAGCGCGTGGAGGCGGCTGCGCCTTTTGCTAGCGTGTCCGATCTTTCGCGCCGGGCGGATCTCAGTGTGGAACAGGTGGAGGCGCTGGCTACGGCCGGGGCATTGGAGTGCCTTGGGCTGGATCGTCGCCAAGCGCTGTGGCAGGCCGGCGTCGCAGCCACCGAGCGTGAGGGCATGCTGCCCGGTACGTCCGCCCTGGCCTCGCCGCACCTGCCCGGTATGTCCGCGTTTGAGCTCATGGCTACCGACGTCGCCGCCACCGGCGTGACCCATAATCAGCAGCCGATGGAGCTGGTGCGTGCTTCGCTTGCCGACGTCCTCCCTGCCTCCCAGCTCCCCCATGTCCCCGATGGCACCCGCGTGCGCATCGCCGGCATTATTACTCACCGCCAGCGCCCACGTACTGCTTCTGGCCTGACCTTTTTGGGCGTCGAGGATGAAACCGGTTTGATGAACGTGATGGTCTCACCCGGATTGTGGTCGCGGCATAGAGTTCTGGCCCGCACCGCCCGGGCAATGATCATCCGCGGCATCGTACAAAATGCCACCGGCGCGGTCAGCGTGGTCGCAGATAAGCTCGAGCCGCTGGACTTTGGGGAATTCCTCTCCCGCGGCTCCCGCGATTTCCGCTAGTTGCCTCCGCTGCGCAGCTCGTCCGCGTTGAGCTTATTGGCCAATTCCTTGGCTACCGCAAAAGGGATCCACAGCAGTTGGGTGTAGATGAGCTTGGCAAAGAAGATGGCGATACTAGCCCCCGAGGTCGCCTCCTCCACTGCAACCTGCTCCGCGCCGGAGAAGCGCAGCCCAAATGCCGTGGCGCCGGCGACGAGGAAGAGCACTATGGCCGTGGCCAATGCGGTTTTCAGGCCTTTGTCGCGGGCGTCGGTATGCAGGCGCAGCTCGTACTCATCCATCTCCGTAGTGGGAACGTCGAGGTGCCGAATGGACTGGCGCAGCCACGTGGTGCACGTGGTCGCCGCAATGCCGGCTATCGGCCACAGCAGATTAGACAAGCCAAGCGCGAAGAAGTGCAGGGCCGCCGCCACGATGGCCAGGCCGAGGAAAATATCGCCGGCTAGGATCAAGTGCTTGCGGCGGGAAACAGAGGCGGGAATTGTGGTAGCCATTAGGAATTCTTCCTATAGATTTCAGTGGACATAGGGGCAAATTCCTGGCGGGAAAAAATAGCCTCCACGGGGAGGTCAAAGACCTCACAGACGCGGAAGGCTAAGTCCAGGCTGGGCGAGTGGTCGCCGCGCTCAAGCGCGCCGACGGTCTGAGGGTTGACGTCGATGGCCTCAGCCAGCTGCGCGCGCGACATGTCCCGCTCGGCGCGCAGCACGCGTACCCGGTTATAAATGGGTGCGGAGGGCTTCTTCTTTGGGGACATGAGTCAAAGTATTGCATAAACCCAACACCCTGGCAAGGGTTGTTATTCGACGCCGAAAATGTCGCCCGGCTGGCAGTCCAGTGCCGCACACAGTGCTGCGAGGGTGCTAAAGCGTACGGCTTTGGCACGATTATTCTTCAGTACGGAGAGGTTAACTGGGGTGATGCCTACTTCTTTAGCGAGTGCCGCTCCGGTTATGCCGCGCTCTTCCATTATTTGGTCGAGGTGGCAGACTACCTGGGGTCCTTGTGGCTCAGACAAGTCCTTCGACCTCCTCTTCTAGCTTGCAGCCGCGCTTGATGGCGGCTGAGAAGAGTTGTAGGGCGCAGACAAAGAGGTAGAGCAGTGTGAGCTCGCCAAATGACGTTCCGCTCTGGCTGGACCACCAGTCGATCCCTAGCTGTGAAGAGGCCCAGTTGTTGCCCATACCTTCGAGCGGGAAGCGTCCGATAAACCAGATAAGGATTCCGATGGTCATTCCATTGAGGAAGCGAATATTTTTCGTAGTAAAGACCTGCCCACGAAGCATGGGCTTGACCAGACGGTAGGTAAAGAACGCGATGATCAAAATAGCCGCAATCTTAACGACGAGCGCTGCGGTGAGCATCCAGAATGGTCCGCCGTCGAGGTTGTGTTTGCTTAGGCCTTCTGGGATGGCTGCGCTCAGTGCGGTGGAAAAGCGTCCGGTGGCAAGGTCGCGCAGATAGGTGGGGCCCAGGATGACGATGGTAAAGAGGCTGATGGTGGCCGCTGTGTTAATTTCGCGGCGCTCGGCCTTGGAGGTGGGTTGTGGGGTAGTCATGACAATCCTTTCCGCCGATTGTTTATCGACTCTCGATGTTGTCGTAATTCGATAATATCGATTAACGATAAGTGACGCAAGGGTATGGCCCGATTGATACTGTCAATAACTATGAGCGAAGAAATGAATCCCGTCTCGCCACGCCTGGTGACCTCGCGCTATATCCACCACCTGAGCTGGATGATTGTCCTCGCCGCGGCCGCCGGTGCGGCAGGTTTCTGGTGGACCCCGTGGTTCTACTGGGCGGCCGGGCTTTTCGTCGCCCTTTTCTTTTGGCTGCTCTGGCTCATCCCCGCCCAGGTGCGCAACATGGGCTGGCTCGAGACCGACGATGAGCTGCTTATCACTCGCGGCAAGCTCTGGCATTCCTTCACCGTGGTGCCCTACGGCCGTATCCAATTCGTCGACGTGACCTCCGGGCCTATCGACCGCGCCCTCGGGCTGAAAAAGCTGCAGCTCCACACGGCCTCGGCCAGCACGGACGCCACCATTAAGGGCCTGGAAGCCCCGCTTGCCGACGCCCTCCGCACCCGCCTTGCCCACCAAGCCCGCGAACGGATGAGCGGCCTATGAGCACCCAGCCAAGCTTCCGCCGCGTCCACCGACTTACCCCGCTGCTGCGCCTGTGGTCAGTGATCCTGGCCCTCATCGCGGCCTTCGCCCTCAACGTCAACCTGGAAGCCCTGCGCGATATCTTTGCCTTCATCACTGGCGAGCACCGCGGTGAGGCCCTGCGCGATACCGCCATTGCGATCGCCGGGTTCGTTGCGGTCTGCGCGGTCGTGTGGCTCGCCTCCGGCCTGTGGTGGCGCCGCATGGGCTACCAGCTCGGCGCGGACGAGCTATCCCTGCGCCGCGGACTCTTTTCCACCCAACTGCGCACCGCGCGCTATGACCGCACCCAGGCCGTCGACGTCGTCGAGCCTGTCATCGCTCGCCTTTTCCGGCTAGCGGCCGTCCGTGTAGAAACAGCCGGCGGCCAATCATCAGTCATCGAAATCGCCTACCTCAAAAAGGCCGACGCCGAAGCCCTGCGCGAGGACATCCTCGCCCGCGTCCACGGCGCACCCGCACCGGCCGCGGACACTGACATCGACGCAACCGCCGCCGACTTGACCAGCGCCCCAACACCCGCCCCGCCGGCCGAAGAACCGACCCTCGTGCCCGAAATCCCGATCGCGCGCTCCCTTATGGCAGCCGCGCTGCGCGCCTCCACGCTTTTCCTCGTCGGCTTCCTCATCGTCGTCGTGGTCACCCGGCTACCGCTGTCGACCGCGCTGCCCATCCTCGTCGGCGCGATACCCAACGCATGGAACGTGCTCGATTCTTCCTGGCGCTACACCGCCCGCACCGACGGCGAGGTCCTCAACATCACCTACGGTCTGGCCGATCGCCGCCGCCAAAGCATCCGCCTCGACCGCATCCACGCCGTGCAAATTACCCAGCCCTTCCTCTGGCGGCCGCTGGGCTGGTACGAGGTGAGGGTTTCGGTGGCGGGGTATGGGGCGTCGGCAAGCGGCAAGGCTTCTGGCTCCACCCGCATCCTGCCAGTGGGCACCCTCGCCCAAGCTCGGCAATTCCTCCCGGCCGACGCCGCCCCCACCTACGCCTCGCCGGCCCGCGCCAAGTGGGTCTCCCCGCTGGACTACCGCCAGCAAACCGTCGCGCTCACCGGCGACTACGTCATCGTGCGCAACGGCCGGCTCAACCGCCGCATCAAGACCATCCATACCTCCCATATCCAGGAGCTAACCTACCGCCGCGGGCCGATTTCCCAGGCGCTCGGCCTAGCCACCGTCGACCTCGACCTAGTCCAGGGGCCCGTGCGCATGGCCGCGCGCAACCTCACGCTTGCCGACGCCACCGCACTCCTTGCCCGCCTGCGCTCCCGCCAGCTGCCAGGGCTTAAACCGCCCCGTTAAAACCCAGCTGGCGCCACGCCTCGAATACGGCCGTCGACGCCGAATTCGACAGGTTCATCGAGCGCCTAGCCGGCACCATTGGAATGCGCACGCGGTCCGTCACGCGCGGATGGTTAATATGCTCCTCCGGCAGGCCAGTCGGCTCCGTGCCGAAGAGCAAGACATCGCCCTCTTGGTATTCGATATCCGTAAACCACTTATCCGTATGCGTGGTAAACGCGAATACGCGCGCCCCCGGCAGCGCGTCCATGCAGGCCTGAAAATCCTTGTGAATCTGCACATCGGCCAGATCGTGATAATCCAGTCCGGCGCGCTTTAAGTGCTTATCGTCGAAATTAAAGCCCAGCGGCTCAATCAGGTGCAGGCTCGCGCCCGTCACCGCGGCCGTGCGGATGGCGTTGCCCGTATTAGTAGGAATGACCGGGTTATCAAAGACAATGTGCAGCTGGCTCATGCCTTCAGTCTAGGATGGTGGCTATGAGCGCTACCAAACTAGATGGCACACTGTACCGCGACGAGATTTTCGCCGACCTCGCCCAGCGCGTGGCCGCGCTGAAGGACAAGGGCATTACGCCCGGCCTCGCCACCGTCCTGGTCGGCGAAGACCCCGGCTCCCAGTCCTATGTGAAGATGAAGCACCGCGACTGCGAAAAACTCGGCATCAACTCCATCCGCAAGGACCTGCCGGCCGATATTACGCAGGAAGAACTCGAGGCCGTCATTGATGAACTCAACGCTGATGATGCCTGCACCGGCTACATCGTCCAGCTCCCGCTGCCGAAGCACCTGGATGAAAACGCCATACTCGAGCGCATCGACCCCGAAAAGGACGCCGATGGCCTGCACCCCGTCAACCTAGGCAAGCTCGTGCTCAACGAGGATGCGCCCCTGCCCTGCACCCCGAACGGCTGCCTGCACCTGCTGCGCCGCTTCGGCGTTGAACTTGACGGCGCCAAAACCGCGGTCATCGGCCGCGGCGTGACCGTGGGTCGCCCTATTGGCCTGATGCTTACCCGCCGCAGCGAGAACTCCACCGTCACCCTCTGCCACACCGGCACCAAGGACCTGGCCGCCGAGACCCGCGAGGCCGATATCGTCATCGCCGCCGCCGGCCAGCCCCACATGCTCACTGCGGACATGATTAAGGAAGGCGCCGCGCTTCTCGACGTCGGAGTCTCCCGCGTCGACGGCAAGCTCACCGGCGACATCCACCCAGACTGCTGGGACAAGGCCGGATTCGTCTCGCCGAACCCGGGCGGCGTCGGCCCGCTGACCCGTGCCTTCTTGGTGCGCAATATCGTCGAGCGCGCGGAAAAGTTGGCGTGAATCTAGACAATCCGCACGACGCCGGCCTCGCGCCCTCCCCGCTGCCGCCCGCCGCGCAGTGGGCGGCCATTGGCATCTTCGTGGCGGGCGTGGTTGTCTCTGGCGGCTACGCGGCATTCGAGTACTGGCGCCGGGCCACGTTCCTCCTTGGCCTCGCCCTGCTGTGGCTCACAGTGGTTCGCCTTACCTGCGATTCCAGCCGCGTCGGCGTGCTGGCGGTGCGCTCGCGCCGCTTTGATGCCTGCTTTACCGGCCTGCTCGGCGCCGTGATGGCCTTCCTGGCCTTTTCGGTGGACTCGCTCGGCAGCTAGTTGTCCACAGGCTTTTTGTAGAACCATCACCCATCTCGGTCCCACAAGGTGTCGTTCCGGCGGTTATCCACAGGCCAGCGCCTGCCACTGCGCGCTGGGTTGCGCGGCCCGCTTAGGCTCAGGGCCATGATTTCGACCTACTTGACAGCCGTGAACTCCCCGATGGTGCTCATCGAGGAGTGTGCTGGGCTGTCGGTAGAAGAGCTCGTCGATAAGGGCTTTAGCGATCGCGAAGCCGCCGAGTTCGCCCGCCTTGCCGATACCTACTTCGGCCGCACCTCCTTTCGCGCCAAGCAGCGCACCGCCCGCCGCACCACGCTGCCGCTCGACGCGCTAAAAATCATCGAGCACTACGCCCAGAAGATGAAAACCCAGCGTGCAGCCTGGGCGCTGCGCGAGGAACTCTGCGCCCTGCGCGTTGCTACCAGCGAGATTGAAAAGCGCGCCCGTCGCCTTGTGCGCGAGGAGCGTACCACTAAGCGCTCTGAGGGCGTGCGCCTAACCCGCCGCCGCGACGACCTGTGGACGCTGACCATTACCGCCGAGTCCGAACTGGTGGCAGAGATTAACAACCATGTCTCCACCGTCGCCGATGCCCGCCGCGTCTTTGCTCAGGGTGCCGCCGCCTCCACAATCACCACCAACGTGGTCCTCACCCTCAATGAGATGGTCAAAGTTACCCACGGCGAGGACGTCACCCTGCAGCTGACCAATGGCGCGCAAATCTCCGGTGCGGACCTTGCCCGCCGCGCGCTTGCCGACGTCGGCCTTATCACCCTCATCCACCCCGTCACCGGCCCCGTAAACCTCTATCAATCGCGGCGCCGGGCTACATGGAAGCAACGCCAGATGGCGATGGCGGAAAATCCTGTGTGCCCGTGGCCCGATTGCCATACGCCGGCGGATGAATGCCAAGTCCACCACCTCACCCCGTGGCTGCTCGGCGGGGACACGAATCCCGAGAACCTCACCATGGCCTGCAAGTATCACAACGGGGTCAATGATGATGACCCCAATGCGCCGCCGCGCCGCGGCCGGCTCGAGCGCCGCCCCGGCGAAGGTATCGTCTGGCGCCCGCCCTGGGCTAAACCGCCCGAAGACCGCTGAGTCCCACCCCGTCGAGCCGTAGTCCCAGCGCAGCGTGCCGCACACCTTATCGATGGTGCGCGCTGCGCGGCTTCGGCGATCGCAGATGCAGCGAGCCTTTAGATCGAATACTCCGTGGGATCGCCTGCCGCAGAATCGATGCTCGGGTCCGGTTGGGAAAGGGTGAGGAAGTTTCGCAAGATGCGATCCATCTGGCGTGACTCGGTGAGAAAAGCGTCGTGGCCTACAGGGGAGACAACCTTCGCCATCGCCAGCAGGTTGCCGAGGTTGCGCGAGATGTGTTCCTGCTGGTGATACGGGTACAAGATATCCGTGTCCACGCCGACGACCATGGTTGGCACCTCCGATGAGCCCAGTGCGCGGTTGAGGCCGCCGCGGCCGCGGCCGATATCGTGGCGGTTGAGCGCCTCGGTGAGGGTGACGTAGGAGCCGGCGTCAAAGCGGTCGGCCAGCTTGATGCCCTGATAGTCCAGGTAGGAGTTGACGGCAAAGCGCTCATTGCGGCGGCGGTAGGGCCCGAGTGGGTTCTCGCCGGTCTGAGCCTGGACGCCGAAGCGCTCGTCGATTTCCTGCTCGCCGCGATACGTCAGGTGTGCAATGCGACGTGCGGCCGCCAGCCCCTCGCGCGGGCGCTGCGCGGAGGCGTAGTAGTCGCCGCCGTGCCAGAAGGAATCCTGCTCGATGGCCGCGATTTGCGCTGACTGGATGCCAATCTGCCAGGCGGAAGCGCGGGCCGATACGGCAATGACGCAAGCCGCATCAACGGCCTCGGGGTGCATCAGCGTCCACTCCAGCGTGCGCGCGCCGCCCATCGAGCCGCCAATGATGGCGTGGACGTGGGTGATGCCGAGCTCGCGGAGCGCGGCGCGCTCGGCCGCGACGAGGTCGCGCACCGAAAGCGCAGGGAAGCGCGAGCCCCAGGCGCGGCCGTCGTCTGGGTGCGGGGAGGCGGGGCCGGTGGAGCCGCCGCAGCCGCCCAGTGCGTTGGTGGCGATAACGCACCACTTCGTCGTATCTAGCGCCTTGCCAGGGCCGACCAGATCGGCCCACCATTCGGCCACATTCGAGTCACCGGTCAGGGCGTGTTCAACCACAATGACGTTATTGCGGCCGTGGGGATCGCCGAGGAGGTGGCCGAAGCGGTGGTAGGCAATGTGGGCGTCGGCAAGCGTGGCGCCGGCTTCGGTGTGAAAGTCGCCGATGCTAACTAGCTTCATGCCAGCGCGTTAAAGCCTAGCTCGAGGTCCGCGATGATGTCATCGATGTGCTCGATGCCCACGGATAGGCGGATGGTGGACTGGGTGATGCCGGCCGCGGCAAGCGCAGGCTCGTCGGACTGGGAGTGCGTGGTGGTTGCCGGGTGCACGGCCAGGGAACGGGTATCGCCGATATTGGCGAGGTTGGAGTGGAGCTTGAGGGCGTCGATAAACGCCCAGGCTTCCTCGCGGCCGCCGTCGATGTCGAAAGAGAGCACGGAGCCGGTATAGGCGTAGCCGAGCTTTTCCTTGGTGGCCTTATACGGCGAGGAATCCAGGCCGGCGTAGTTGACCTTGGTGACCTTGGCGTGGCCTTCTAGGTACTCGGCAACGGCCTGGGCATTGGCATTGTGCTTTTCGACGCGCAGCCCCACCGTCTCGATTCCATTCAGCGTCAGCCAGGCGTTGAAGGGGGAGATGGCGGCGCCGGTATCGCGCAGCAGGCCGGCGCGGGCCTTGAGTGCGAAGGCTGGGCCGCCAAGGTCGGCGTACTTCAGGCCGTGGTAGGCCTCGTCTGGGGTGACGAAGTAGGGGAAGACGGGCTCGCCGTTGCGGGTGACGGTCCAGTCGAAAGAGCCGCCGTCGATAATCGCGCCGCCGATGGCCGAGCCATTGCCGGTGTAGAACTTGGTGGTGGAAACCACGACGATGTCCGCGCCGAGGTCCAGCGGCCGGGCGAGGGCGGCGGTGGCAATGGTGTTATCCACGATGAGCGGGACCTGGTTGTTGTGGGCGACCTCGGCGATGGCCGGGATATCGAGGACATCGGCCACGGGGTTGCCAAAGGTCTCGCCGTAGAAGGCCTTGGTATTTGGCTGGACGGCGTCCTGCCAGGACTGCGGGTCGTCCGGGTCCTCGACGAGGGTGACGTCGATGCCTAGGCGCTTGAGCGTGACGGTAAAGAGGGTGGAGGTGCCGCCGTAGAGGCGCGGGGAGGTCACGATGTGGTCGCCGGCCGAGGCGAGGTTCAAAATGGCCGCGGTTTCGGCAGCTTGTCCCGAAGCGAAGGCGACGGCCGCGACGCCGCCCTCGAGGGAGGAGAGGCGCTCTTCCAGCGCGTCCTGGGTGGGGTTGGTCAGGCGGGTGTAGATGGGGCCGGCGTCAGAAAGATTGAAGCGGTTGGCCGCATGCTCGGCGTCGTTAAAGACGTAGGAAGTGGTCTGGTAAATCGGCACGTTGCGGGCGTTGTGGTGCCCGTCGAGGTTTTGGCCCGCGTGTACGGAGCGGGTAGCGAAGGACCAGTTGGAATTGGAGTTATCGTATTTCGTCGTCATGCTTGGCAAGACTAGACCAAGCGGTATGTCTTGCGAACGGCTTTAATGAAACCCGCTGGCAGGAACGAGAATAAAAATAGACCAAGCGGTTGGTGTGTGCTTGGTCTGGTGGGGTGCCTTGCTTAGCGGCGACGGTCTTGTTCCTCGAGCTGATCGGCAACGCGGCGGGTGTTTGCACGAGTTTCGTTGCTATTGTGCACGAGCTTGACCACGATGGCGATGATTCCGGCGAGGATGAGGAACGGAATGAGTATGAGTAGAAATTCAAGCGGACCGAGGGACATTTATCACCTTTCTTTTATGGTCTTTGGGGTTATGGTATCACTCGCGTAATGCGGCCGCGACCGCGGTGAGGCTCGTGCGCAGCTCAGTGTCGCTGAGGTGCCCGAAGCCGAGGACCACGCCATCTTCGGCGTCGGCGCCGCCCCAATAATCGCGCAGCGGGGTGAGCTTGATGCCGCGGGCGGCGGCGCGGGGGACCACGGCCGGGTCACACAGCAATACCGCGTGAAGGCCGCCGTGAATGGGGAGGAGTTGCGCGCCTTCGATGGTGCCGAGCGTTTCGGCCACTAGGTTGCGGCGGCGTTTATAGGTGCGGCGCATGCGGCCGGTGTGGCGTCGTAAAGCGCCGCTGGCAAGGTAGTGGGCGAGTGCGGCCTGAGGGATGGCGCCGACGGGTTGGCCGAAGACTTCGCGCACGCGGTCCACGGCCGGGCGCAGGCGCGGTGGGACGACGAGGTAACCGCAGGCAATCGAGGGAGAAATGACCGAGGAAAAGGTGCCCAGCAACGCGGTGTGCTCTGGAGCGAGTGCTGCCAGGGCGGGCAGCGGCTGGCCGACGTAGCGCAGTTCGGAGTCGAAGTCGTCCTCGATGAGGAGGGCGCCGTGGGCGCGGGCCCATTCGACGAGCTCCGCTCGCCGCGCCGCTGGCAAGGACCCTCCATAGGGATGCTGGTGGGAAGGAGTAACGATGAGAACGTCGAGGTCCACGGTGGGGACGGTGACGCCTTCGGCGTCGGTGGGGACGTCGACAAGCGTATGGCCTAACGCCTGGGGCACGCGGCGCAGGCTGGGATAGCCCGGCGACTCTACGCCTACCCGAAGCTGCCCGCCCAGTGCGTGTAGTAGCACCGACAAACCATCGCGGGCGCCGGCGGTCACCACCACGTAGGCCGGATCGACGGTGAGTCCACGCATGTGGCGCAGGTGCCCGGCTACTTCGCGAGGGAGATCGCCGGAGGGGTCCACCGCCGCCCGACGCCACGCTGCCCTCCATTCGGGGGTGAGGATCCCGGCGGTGTCTGGAAGGCCTGGGGTGAGCTCGATCTGTTTCGGAGTAGAGGTAGGGTGCGGCGCGGGTTGAGGCTGTGGAGCGCGGGCGTGGGGGAGCAGTGGGTTGATGACGGTGCCGGAGCCAACCTCGGCGGTGAGGTAGCCTTCGGCCGTGAGTTGGTCGTAGGCGGTGACCACGCTGCCTCGGGAAATGCCGAGCTGCGAAGCCAAGTGGCGGGTCGAGGGAGCGCGCTCGCCGGGCAGGAGGACGCCGGCGGCAACCTGGGCGCGCAAGGCGGCGGCGATTTGCACGGGCAGCGGCCGCGTATCAGAGGGATCGAGGCGAAGGGGCACGGGCCCATCATAAGTGGTCTAATCCAACACGCTGAAAATGGCTCTTGTCTTGTACCACTTGTGTGGGCCACTATGGCACCTATGACTGAACAGGTAAATGAACAAGGACGCGCTACCACACGCGTGAAGCGAGGACTGGCCGATATGTTGAAGGGCGGCGTCATCATGGACGTCGTGACCCCGGAGCAGGCGCGCATTGCGGAAGATGCGGGAGCGTCGGCCGTGATGGCGCTGGAGCGCGTGCCGGCCGATATCCGCGCGCAAGGCGGCGTGGCCCGCATGTCTGATCCGGAGCTTATCGAGGGCATCGTCGAGGCCGTGAATATCCCGGTCATGGCCAAGGCCCGCATCGGCCACTTTGTAGAGGCGCAGATCCTGGGCGAGCTGGGTGTGGACTTTATCGACGAGTCCGAGGTACTCAGCCCGGCCGATTACGTCAACCACATCAATAAGTGGGATTTCGACGTG
The DNA here is from genome assembly GCF_030229215.1 of Corynebacterium sp. MSK150. NCBI lineage: Bacteria > Bacillati > Actinomycetota > Actinomycetes > Mycobacteriales > Corynebacteriaceae > Corynebacterium > Corynebacterium sp. MSK150. The sequence goes on along the minus strand of NZ_JASPHM010000004.1, from coordinate 40,977 downwards.
CCGTTCGTGTGCGGCGCCACCAACCTGGGTGAGGCGCTGCGCCGCATCACCGAGGGCGCGGCCATGATTCGCTCCAAGGGCGAGGCCGGCACCGGCGACGTCTCCGAGGCCGTGAAGCACCTGCGCACCATTAAGGCCGAGATTGCCCGCCTGCGCCACCTGGATCGAGACGAGCTCTATGTCGCGGCCAAGGAGCTGCAGGCGCCGTACGACCTGGTTGCAGAGGTTGCGGAGACCGGCAAACTCCCGGTTGTACTCTTCGTAGCCGGTGGAGTGGCCACGCCTGCCGACGCCGCCCTTGTCCGCCAGATGGGCGCCGAAGGCGTCTTCGTGGGCTCCGGCATCTTCAAGTCCGGCAATCCAGCAGCGCGCGCGGAGGCCATCGTGAAGGCCGCCACGCTTTACGACGATCCCGCTGAGCTCGCCAAGCTTTCCCGCGGCCTGGGCGAGGCCATGGTGGGCATTAACGTCAACGACGTGCCTGCACCGCACCGTCTGGCCGAGCGTGGATGGTAGCCACCGTCGGGGTGCTAGCGCTGCAGGGCGGCGTCGAGGAGCACCTGCGCATTCTGGACGTACTCGGTGTTGCTACGCGCCGGGTGCGTGTGCCGCGCGACTTGGATGGGCTCGACGGGTTGGTGATTCCGGGCGGCGAGTCGAGCGTCATCGACAAGCTGGCGCGCAGCTTCGGGCTGGCCGAGCCGCTGCGCGACGCGGCGGCCGCAGGATTGCCGGTGCTCGCGACCTGCGCGGGGCTCATTTATTGCGCCCGCGAGCTCGATAACCCCGCGCCGGGGCAGCACACCCTGGGGCTGTTGGACGTGACCGTGCGGCGCAATGCCTTTGGCAACCAGCGCTTTTCCGAAGAACGCACGGTGCCTGTGACGGCGGGGGAGGAAACGCTCGACATTGAGGCGAGTTTCATTCGCGCGCCGCTGGTCACCCGCGTGGGCGAGGGCGTCGAGGTCATCGCGACGGTGCCGGGTGAAAGCGGCGACGCGGTGGTCGGCGTACGCCAGGGCCACGTGACGGCGCTGAGCTTCCACCCAGAAGAAAATGGCGACGCCCGCGTACACGCCGCCTGGCTCGACAGCTTCTAAGTACGCAGATACACCAAAGCCGCCCCGCGGCGAAGCAATGAACGCTGCGGGGCGGCATTCGCCTGTGAAGACTTACTTCTTCAGGCCGTCGATGATCTCGTTGAACTGAGCAACTGGGCGCATGACGGCAGAGGTCTTCTCGTCATTCGGCCAGTAGTAGCCGCCGAGGTCGGCGGGGTTGCCTTGGGCGTCGACAAGCGCCTGGGCAATCTCGTCTGCCTGGGAGGACAGCTGGGAAGCCACGTCCTTGAACGCAGCGGCAAGATCGGCATCATCAGTCTGGTTAGCCAGCTCCTCGGCCCAGAAGGTGGCCAGGAAGAAGTGGGAACCGCGGTTGTCGATTTCGCCAGCCTTGCGGGACGGGGACTTGCCCTCATTGAGCAGGCGCTCGGTGGCCTTGTCCAAGGTGGCGGCCAGGACGCCGGCCTTCTCGTTGCCGTTGGTCTGCTTCTCGTGGCGGAAGGACTCAGCCAGGGCCAGGAACTCGCCGAGGGAATCCCAGCGCAGGTGGTTTTCTTCCTCGACCTGCTGGACGTGCTTCGGGGCGGAGCCGCCGGCACCGGTCTCGAAGAGGCCGCCGCCTGCCATGAGTGGAACCACAGACAGCATCTTGGCGGAGGTACCCAGCTCGAGGATGGGGAAGAGGTCCGTGTTGTAGTCACGCAGCACGTTGCCGGTCACGGAGATGGTGTCCTCGCCGCGGCGGATGCGCTCGATGGAGGTCTTGGTAGCGGTCACTGGATCCTCGATGGAGATATCCAGGCCCTCGGTGTCGTGGTCCTTGAGGTACTTTTCCACCAGGGACTTGATATTGCGGTCGTGGCCGCGCTCCGGGTCGAGCCAGAAGATGGTCTTCATGCCGGACAGGCGAGCGCGATTGACGGCGAGCTTGACCCAGTCCTGGATCGGGGCGTCCTTGGTCTGGCAAGCGCGCCAGATATCGCCTTCCTCTACGTCGTGGGAGATGAGGACCTCGCCCTGGGAGTTGCGAACCTCAACGGTGCCCGCAGCCGGGATCTTGAAGGTCTTGTTGTGGGAGCCGTACTCCTCGGCCTTCTGCGCCATGAGGCCAACGTTCGGCACGGTACCCATGGTGGTTGGGTCGAAGGCGCCGTTTTCCTTGCAGTCCTCGATAACAGCCTGGTAGACGCCAGCGTAGGAGGAATCCGGAATGACGGCGAGGGTGTCCTGCTCCTCGTCGTTCTTATTCCACATGTGGCCGGAGGTGCGGATCATGGCAGGCATGGAGGCGTCAATAATGACGTCGGAAGGCACGTGCAGGTTGGTGATGCCCTTGTGGGAGTTGACCATGGCGAGGTCGGGGCCGTCGGAAAGCGCGGCGTCGAAAGCAGCCTTGATTTCTTCGCCGTTGTCCAGGTTCTTCAGGCCCTCGTAGATAGCGCCCAGGCCGTTCTCGCCGTTGAGACCGGCAGCCAGCAGCTCCTCGCCGTACTTGTCATAAACATCGGCGAAGAAGGCGCGGACGACGTGGCCGAAGAGGATGGGGTCAGAGACCTTCATCATGGTGGCCTTCAGGTGGGTGGAGAAGAGAACGCTCTCTTCCTGAGCGCGCTTGACCTGCTCGATGAGGAACTCATCCAGGGCCTTTGCGGACATGAAGGTGCCGTCGATGACCTCACCCTTAAGAACCGGCAGCTCCGGCAGCAGGGTCTGCTCGCCATCGGCGGTCTTGAGGACGATGGACAGGGTGTCCTCGTTTTCCAGAATGACGGACTTCTCATTGTGGCGGAAGTCGTTGTCCGCCATGGTGGCAACGTTGGTCTTGGAGTCCTTGGACCACTCGCCCATGCGGTGCGGGTGCTTCTTTACAAAGTTCTTCACGGCCTCCGGCGCGCGGCGGTCGGAGTTGCCCTCGCGCAGCACCGGGTTAACAGCGGAGCCCTTGACGGAGTCATAGCGGGCGGCGATGTCCTTTTCTTCCTCAGTGGAAGGATTATCCGGGTAATCAGGCAGATCGTAACCTGCGGCCTGCAGCTCGGCGATGGCCTTCTTCAGCTGCACCAGGGAAGCAGAAATATTCGGCAGTTTGATGATATTTGCTTCCGGGGTCTTGGCCATCTTGCCCAGCTCCGCCAAGGCGTCCTCGACCTTCTGCTCCTCGGTCAGGCGCTCTGGGAACTGCGCGGCGATGCGGGCGGCCAGCGAGATATCGCGGGTTTCCACGTCGATGCCAGCGGTGGAAGCGAAGGCCTCCACGATGGGCTTGAGGGAGTAGGTCGCCAGCAGCGGCGCCTCATCGGTACGGGTCCACGTAATCTTTGCCATGATTCTCCTATATAACGTTGGAAAATTGTTCAAGTGCCCAGATTACCGATTTTGTGGGCGGCATGTGGGCCAGTTTGCTGAAAGTGATCCCCCATGTGCCGCCCCTTGAAAAGGGTTGCGTGGTAATCATCACCCGTGCATGGGTGGGGTGGAGATATTCACGACCACCCGCTGTAGTCATGCTGCCAGCACACCCGGGGTGTACGCTCACTCTCCATGAAAATCATCGATGAGCTAAGCCCGCGCAGCGCACACGAACACCGCATTCGCCGCCGTCCGCTGCCGTTGCAAACGGAGATCACCGCCCGCCGCCGCGCCATCGTCATGGTGGCCATGGCCCTGGGCGCGTTTGCCATCGGCACCACGGAGTTTGTGTCCATGGGCCTGCTGCCGCTTATTGCAGATGATTTTGGCGTTTCGGAAGAAAACGCCTCCACGCTCATCACCATTTATGCGATGGGCGTGGTGGTCGGTGCCCCTTTGATTGCGGCTTTTACCGGCAAGCTGCCGCGCCGCCGCCTGATCTTGCTGCTCATCGGCTTTCTCGTGGTGGGTAACCTCCTCTCGGTCTTGGCACCGAATTACGCCATCCTCATGATTGCGCGCTTCATCGCGGGCATGCCGCACGGTGCTTATTTCTCCGTGGCTAACCTTTCTGCCGCATCCATGGCGCCCCCAGGCGGCCGCGGCAAGGCCATGGCTTATGTGGGCATGGGCCTAGCCATCGCCACGGTTATTGGTGTGCCGGCCGCCCAAGCCCTCGGCTCCGCGCTGGGCTGGCAGGCGGCCTACCTGGTGGTCGTGGCCTTGGGTATTGTCACCGCCATTGCGTTGTTCTTCCTGATGCCGCACATGACAGAGATGAAGCAGACCGATATTCGCACCGAATTCGGTGCGTTCAAAAACAGCCAGGTGTGGTTCACCGTCATCATGGGCGTGGTCGGCTTTGGCGGCATGTTCTCCGTCTATACCTATATTTCGTGGACCATGACCGAGGTCGCCGGCATGGACCAGAGCCTCATCTGGGTGGTGCTCATGGCCTATGGCATCGGCATGACCATCGGCAATGCCTTCGGCGGTTGGCTGGCTGACCGCAACCTGGAGTTTGGCATCATCTTTGCCTTGGCCTGTCTCATCGTTATCCTGACGGCCTTCTACTTCCTCTCCGGCCATGCCATCCCCGCTACCTTGTGCTTTGGCTGCGTGGCGTTTATGGGCTCTACCCTGGTGCCTTCGCTGCAGCTGCGCTTGGTGCATGTGGCTGGCGACGCCCAGACTTTGGCCGCAGCCCTTAACCAGTCCGCGCTGAACATCGCAAACGCGGCCGGTGCGACCATTGGCGGCGCCGTGGTGGGTGCCGGCTTGGGCTACTCCGCCCCGGCGCTGGCGGGTGCCGGCCTGGCGGCGGCGGGGTGCCTGGTATGGGCTGCGACGATGTGGGATAAAAAGCGCCTTGCTCGCCGCGCCTAGGCATACCGATATGCTGTTGGCATGACCCTTACCATCGCGAGCGTAAACGTCAATGGAATCCGTGCTGCGTGCAAGCAGCGCAATGAAAATAACCCCGGTATGAACGCCTGGCTAGAGGAGACTCCGGCCGATATCGTGCTCATGCAAGAAGTGCGCGCAACCCCGGAGCAAGCCGAAAAGGCCCTGGCCCCAGCCCTCGAGGCGGGCTGGCACTTAGCTCTTGCCGACGCCGCCGCAAAGGGCCGCGCCGGCGTCGGCATCTTGTCCCGCACCCCGCTTGCCGACGTCGAAGTGGGCTTCGGCTCCTTTACCGACGCCGGCCGATGGATCGCCGCTACCACCCGCGACATTCGCGTCGCCTCCCTATACCTGCCTTCCGGCGATGCCGGTTCGCCGAAGTTGGATGAAAAGTACCGCTTCTTGGATGAGTTCCAGGAGGTGCTGGCGGAGAACGCGGCGCGCAAGAATTCTGATGGCAGCCCGGCCGATATGGTCATCGGCGGCGACTGGAATATCTGCCACCGCGCCCAGGACCTGAAAAATAATAAGGCCAACGAAAAGAAGGCTGGCCACCTGCCGGAAGAGCGCGCCTTCATGGACCACGTCTTTGGTTCGTTCCCGGATGATGAGCCGCAGGAAAAGAAGAACCTGGGACAGTGGCAGGGTGTTGTCGAGTACGCGGGCGGCGAGCCGTGGTCCCCGGCCGCGGATCCGCAGTGGTTCGATGTCGCCCGCCGCCTGCACCCAGAAGAAGATGGTCCTTATACCTGGTGGACCTACCGTGGCCAGGCATTTAATAACAACGCTGGGTGGCGCATCGATTACCAGGCGGCCACCCGCCCGATGCTGGAGCGCGCGCAGCGCACCTGGGTGGATAAGGCCCCTACCGTGGAGCAGCGCTGGTCAGACCATTCCCCACTGCTGGTGGAGTACCGCTGATGACGCCACTATTTAGCGTCCTGTATGTAGTTGGTATTACGGCTGAGTCCATGACCGCCGCATTGTCCGCCGGCCGCCAAAAGCTCGACCTTTTTGGCGTCACCATGATCGCCTCCATGACGGCGCTGGGCGGCGGCACGGTGCGCGATATGATCCTCGATGATCCTCCCTTTACCTGGGTTGAGCACCCCATCTATTTGGTGATCGTCATCGTGGCGGCCGTAGTGACGGTGGGCATGTCCTTCCTCATGCACTATTTCCGCCACCTCTTCCTCATCTTGGATGCCCTGGGGCTTGCGGTCTTTTCGGTGCTCGGCACCCAAATTGCGGTCCATTTAGGTCACGGGTTCATTATTGCCTCGGTTTCCGCGGTGATTTCTGGCGTCTTTGGCGGCGTGCTGCGTGACCTGCTTTCGGATCGCATCCCGCTGGTCTTTTCCGGCGAGTTTTACGCCGCGATTTCGGTGCTCGCCGCGGCGCTATTTATGGCGCTGTACCACAGTGGCCTGGCCGAGGAACCGGCCGCGATTATCACCGCCTCCGTGTGCTTTTTTGCCCGCTTGGCCGCGATCTACTTCAAGAAAGGCCTGCCCGTCTTTGAATATCGCGATGCCGAGCAGCAGATGGACCCGCGCCTGCGTTTGTCCGCGCGCATTGTGCGCGATGGCGCTCGCAAGGCCAAGCGCAAGGCGGGCGCGGCCACGCGCTATGCCAGCCCCATTACGCGCCCGCTGACTCGGCCGCTAAGCCGCCCCTTGAGCCGGACGTTTAGGAAAAAGTCTCGAGCGTTTGCTACGGCAGCTGAAGGAACGGACTACAGCGATATATCGAGCAACCGCATCGCGCGCCGGCCGAAGCAGCAGTCGATTACGCGGCCGAGCGGCCGGCACTCGCCAGGGGCACGGGGAGTAAACGTGGAGCAGCAGTGGAGCTTTAATAAGGGGGACGTCGGCAAGCGCAAGGCACCCAAACACAAGCAGTAGTGCTAGTATAGGTAAGTCAAAAAATTCAGTAATCTGCAACGGAGAAAGTTCATGGCTCGCGCAATTATTTCTTTCGTCCTCGGCGCTGTAATCCTCGGCCTGAGCATCTGGTGGTGGACCGTTGTTGGTCCGTCCTTCGCTTTCCTCGGCCCCATCGTGCTGATGGGCGTGGGCGGCGCGCTGATGGTTGCGGGCTTTGCCATCTTTATGGATGTTGTTAGCCCCACCTCCCGCAAGATTTAAGTTCTTGCGCCGCTTCCCCTGCCCTACGGGTAGGGGATTTTTTCGATCCCTCGCTCAGGCGGCGCCGGGGAAGGATGTGAACCGCGCGGCGAGGCTAGGGGGTAGGATAAGGCACCATGACTGCAGACAATTCCACCGTTTCCCGCGTCCTGTCCGGTATCCAACCCACCGCTGATTCCTATCACCTGGGTAATTACCTAGGAGCGCTCAAGCAGTGGATTGACCTGCAGGACGGCTATGACGCCTTCTACTTCATCCCTGACCTGCACGCGATCACCGTGGAGCAAAATCCGGAGGAGCTGCGCAACCGCACCATCGCGGGTGCCGCACAGCTCATTGCCTTGGGCATTGATCCGGAAAAGTCCACGCTCTTCGTGCAGTCGCACGTGCCCGCCCACGCGGAGCTGACCTGGGTACTGCAGTGCCTCACCGGTTTTGGCGAGGCCTCCCGCATGACCCAGTTCAAGGATAAGTCCGCCAAGCAGGGCTCGGATCGAACCTCGGTGGGCCTATTTACCTACCCGATCCTCATGGCCTCCGATATCTTGCTTTACTCGCCGGATTATGTGCCGGTGGGCGAGGATCAGCGCCAGCACCTGGAGCTGACCCGCAATCTGGCCGAGCGCTTCAACAATAAGTACGGCGAGACCTTCAAGGTACCGGAGCCATTCATCCCGGAGGGTGCGGCAAAGATTTATGACCTGCAGGAGCCGACCTCCAAGATGTCTAAGTCCGGCGCCAACCCGAAGGGCCTGGTCAACCTGCTTGATGCGCCGAAGACCTCGGCTAAGCGCATCAAGTCTGCCGTGACGGATGACTTGGGCTCGGTGGCCTTCGACCGCGACAAGCAGCCGGGTGTCTCCAATTTGCTGGTCATCCAGTCTGCGCTCACCGGTGAATCCATCGATTCCTTGGTGGAAAAGTACGCCGGCCAGGGCTACGGCCACCTCAAGGTCGATACCGCCGACGCGCTGCAGGAATTTACCACTCCGCTCAAGGCGCGCTATGACGAGTTGATGGCGGACCGCGGCGAGCTCGAGCGCATCCTGGCTCAGGGTGCGGAGACGGCGCAAGAGATTGCGCAGCCGCTTGTCGACGCCGTTTATGAAAAGGTCGGCTTCCTTCCCCGCCTGCGCAAGTAGCAAGCGGCCGCTTCCCCCGTGCCCCACCCCACAAAGGGACAAGTGGGGGTTTGCCAGTTACTCTAGGTGAGATAAAAACTGTGCGAGCAAGAAGGGAAGCACGTGCCTACCACCACGCAATCCTCCTCGAAGAAGACGGACCACTACGGCATCGAACGCGCCAATGCCGATGATCCCGGTGCGGTAGATAAGATTCGCTCCAAGTCCAGGTTCGTTGATCACCTCATGCGCATGAATGAGCGCTACGGTGCCGAAGGCGGCAACCAGTTTGCCGCCGGCATCACCTATTATTCGGTGCTCTCCATCTTCCCGCTTGCCATGCTGATCGTGGCCACCGTCGCCGCCGTCTTGGCTAACCGCGAGGACCTGCTCAATGATCTGCAATCCCATATCACCAGTTCTATCGATGGCGATATGGGCGATACGGTTAACAAAATCCTCGATACCGCCATTGACCAACGCGGCGCCATGTTCGGTATCGGTGGTTTGACCACCCTGTGGTCCGGCCTGGGATGGATGAATAACCTGCGCATTGGTATCTCGGCCATGTGGGGCATCGATGCCAACGAGGGCGGTTCCTTCTTGAAGAAGAAGTTGTCTGACCTAGTGGGCCTCATTGGCCTTATCGTGGCATTCCTCATCGCCTTTGGCGTGACCGCTGCCGGGTCCTCCGGCCTTACCCAGAAGATCTTTGAGCGCGTAGGAATCGAGTCCTTCTCGGGCATGGACCTGGTGATTTTCTTTGTCGGCTTGGCTGTGGGCCTTCTGGCCAACTTCATTGTCATGTGGTGGCTGATTATGATCCTGCCGCGCACCAAGGTTCCGAAGAAGTCCGGCCTTATCGGCGCAGCCATCGGTGCCGTCGCTTTCGAGCTGCTTAAGCAGCTGTCTACGGTCATCATGTCCTCTGCTACCGGCAGCCCGGCCGGCGCGGTCTTCGGACCGGTCATCGTGCTCATGGTGGTCATGTACCTCATCTGGCGCGTGGTGCTGTACGTCTCCGCGTGGACCGCCACCACCGCCGAGTCCCTGAAGTACGCTCACCCGCCGGTCCCAGAGCCGGCCGTTATTCGCGTCCGCAACGAGGTCAAGGAAGACGCGCCTGCAGGTGCGACCTTCGGCGTTGGCGCCGCTGTAGGCGCCGCGGCCGTGGGCGCGTGGAGCCTGTTGCGCCGTAAGTAAAATCTCCTCCTTAGGGGTGAGGTCGCCGCTGCCGGTGGGCTTTAAGATAGAGCATTATGAATGCCAATGACATCGCACCGAATCTTTATGAGGAATGGGGACTAGATCGCCGCGATGGCGAGCACGAGCTTTTAGTCTTGTTGGAGTCCAAGGATGTGCTGCTGCAGCAGCAAGGCCAAGACATTGAAGATCCGCGGCGCGCGCAGCTGCGCATCGCTGCCAGCGTCTTGGGCTCTGCTGCAAAGCGGTCCGAATACGATAAGGCGTGCGCGGCGGGAGTGCGCCCCACCTGGGGAGACCTAGGGCAGCTGGGCGCGGTAGGGCAGTGGAACCCGCAGCCGCAGCAGGCCCAGCAGCAAGCTCAGTCATTCCAGCCCGGTCAGGCGGCCGGGCCGGGGCGTCACGCTCAGCAGGAACCGCGATTTGCGCAGACCGCGAGCCCCTATGGGTCGCCATATTCGCGCAATCCCTTTGCCCCGCAGCACAATCCATTCCCGCCGGCAACGGCGAACGCTGCCGTCCCCGCACCGCTGGTACAGCACCCAGCGCCTGAAATTAGCCAGCGTGCCGGTCAAGATGCGCGCATCGGCATGGCCATTTTGGACCTCATCTTCTTTTCGCTCATTAGCGGCAGCTTCGGCGGCGCGCTGCTCTCCGGCGGCGTGGATGAGCTTTCGACGTTCATTGGCGGCGCTATCATCTTGCTGCTCTACACCTTGGGCACTGAGTGTTGGCTCGGCGCCAGCCCGGCTAAGCTGCTGATGGGCTACACGGTGCGCGATGTCGACACCAAAGAGCGGCTCACCCTCACCCAGTCCGCTAAGCGTCAGTGGTGGCGCCTAGTCAATATCGTGCCGGGCCCCGGTACGTTCGCCAGCTGGGTGGGCGCCGGCGTGCATACCTTCACCATTTCGGAGAAGAATAACCGCCGCGGCACCCACGATGAGTGGGCTAACGCCGAAGTAGTGAAAAAGCACCCACGCACATAGCCAGCAACACTACGGCGCCGGCGATAACCCAGCCGAGCCAGCCCTGCACCCCGTCCAAGGAAGAGTTCGCGGATTGCGCCTGGGCATCGGGCGCCGGCGTTGCCGCAGGGGACGCAGGGGAGTTGGCGTCGGAATGGGCGTCGGCAAGCAAATGCCCTACACCATCCCCGGGATGCACCTTATAGGCCTCGTGCAGCAGTTTCTGAGCCTGCTCCCACGCGCGCGGGCCGTGCTCCACGGTGGTATCGAGCAGCACCGCCTGCAGCCGCCGGCCATGGCGGTCAAGCGCGCCGACGAAGGTATGGTGTGCATCATCGGTAAAGCCCGTCTTGCCACCAATACCATCCGGATCATTGAGGAAGAGCCCGTTATCGTTGCCTAATTGGTAACCATCAAGGTCGCCCCAGCCGGGGAACTCCACGGACTCTGTATCCACAATCCGCGCGAAGGTCGGGTTATGGAAGGCCGCGCGGTAAATGCGGGAAATGTCCTCTGCCGAGGTAGACATGCCCGGGGCATCGAGCCCGGAGTAGCTGGCCGCATAAGTGGAATTCGTGCCGATCTCGGCCGCCTTGTCATTGACCTTGCGCAGCGTGGCCTCGTCCCCGCCCAGTTCCTGGGCCAGGGCGTGCGCGGCATCGTTGCCAGAGGCCATGAGCAAGCCCTGCAAAAGCTGTTCCACCGTGTACGTGCCGCCCGGGCCGATGCCTACCGCTGAGCCATCAATCTGTGCCGATTCTTCGCCCACCTCGACCTTTTGGTGCAGGTCCAGTTCGTCGATGACCACCAGCGCCAGCAGCGCCTTGATGATGGAGGCCGGCCGGTAGCGGCCGTTAGGGTCCTTCATCGCGATGATTTCGCCGGTGTCGATATCGGAGACCATCCACGCCGCGGCCACCACATCTTTATCCACCTTGAACCCTTCGGGCAGGGTGGTGCCACAGGGCTCATCGCTGTCCACCGGTGGCAGCGGGGTGGGTGAGGCTTGCCCAGGAGCGAGGCGCTCCGAGGTGGTGGTGGCCTTTTCCGGGCGCTCGGCGTGCGGGCACTTATCGGTATCCGGGGCGGTGGTGCGCGTGGTGGTAGTAGTTTCCGGCTCTTCCGCCAGCGCGAGCGGTGCGCCGCTGAGCAGGACGGCAACGAGAGAACTAGCGATAATTCTTTTCATGACATGACACATCTTAGGCCCGTGCCTACGATGGGACGCATGCATGACGCGCCTTTGATTAGCCCTGAAAACAAGGACTCCGCCGCCGACGTGGTGGCCAAGCTTCCTAAGGTCTCCCTCTTTGAGACTATTTCCTCCACGGCCACCGCGCCGGAGGAACTTACCGCGACCATCCGCGAGCGCTACGAAGCCTTGGCCGCCGATGGTGTGGTCTACGCGGAACTGCACCTGGATCCAGCAGAGATCGGCCTAGACGCTGCCGCGGTTGTCGAAGCCGCCGGTGCAGCCCGCATTCCTTCCCTCGACTCCCGCCTCGTCCTCGCCGGCACGGCCCCTGAGGCAGTAGTGCCTGACGACGCCCCCGTGGTGGGCTACAACCTGCCTCAGGACCAAGCGGGCGCGGCCGCAGACTTCCGCGCCGCATACCTGCCCACCCAGATCCTGGTGGGAGAGGACTTCGCAGAGGTGGAGCGCGCCGCCCAGGCCGGCGTGAACCGCCTTATCCACCCGGTGAATATGATCGATGACTTCACTGCGAATATTGAAGGCATCGTGCCGGGTAAGGCCTCTGGCTACATCCGCGACCGTCATATTCCCCTGGTCTTTACCCCACTGGAGGAGGCCGAGGAGCTGACCGACCACCCACTGCCACTGCTGCAACAGCTGGGTTTTACCTGCACCATTTCCTCGGGCGAGTCTACCTTGACCAAGCAGTTCCTCGCGCTGAGTGAGACCTTTGGCTACGGGCTGGAGGAATTTTTCGATCTTACCGTCAAAGCGGTGGAGAATTCCTTCGCTGACCAGGAATTACGGCAGCATCTGCTAGAAACGGTTATCTTGCCAGCATACGAGGAACTATCTGATCCGGAGCTTGCTGGCCCGGACACGGAAGAGTCCCTCGCAGATGCGGCAGACGCCGCTGAAGAATAGAAACGATTAAAGGAGAATTACATGCCTTCCGTACTTTTTGTTGTTACCGCTGCTGAGGAATGGACACTGGCCGATGGCACCAAGCGCCCGACCGGCTATTGGGCCGAGGAGCTTATTGCCCCGCACCGCGTCTTCCAGGGCGCAGGCTGGGATATCCACTTCGCCACCCCGGGGGCGAAGGCTCCCGTCGTAGATGAGTACAGCCTGGAGGTACTGCCCGATAACGTGCGCATGGCGCAGGAAAATTACTTGGCAGAGTTGGGCGTGGCGCTAGAGAACCCGCTGAACCTGGCGGATGTCAATGAGGAAGACTATGACCTCATTTTCTACCCAGGAGGCCACGGGCCGATGGAGGATCTTGCCTACGATCAGGATTCTGCCCAGCTTATTCAGGCGCGTATGGATTCCGGCCGCGCGCTCGGCCTCGTTTGCCACGCCCCGGCCGCGCTATTGGCAGTGGATAATGAGAATTGGCTGTTCAAGGGCTACAAGATGACCGCCTTTAGCAATGCCGAGGAAGGCGAGGAGATGGTCGCTGCCGCTAAGTGGGCATTGGAGACTCGCCTGCGCGAGCTGGGCGCGGACTATCAAGAAACCGATGCCATGTCCCCGAATGTCATCGTGGATCGCAACCTCTACACCGGCCAGAATCCCGCCTCTTCTGAGCCGCTGGCACAGCGCATTCTGCGCGATTTCTAAATGCGCGTTTCGCGAGTCCTCAAGGCCGGGGCTGCCCTGACCGGTGTGGCCGGGGCCGCGGGCATGGCGGCGTATGCACTCAGCCGCCGGCCGTACCTGCGCGAGGTGGCACCGGGGCTGCGCAGCCCGGTTCTGTACTTGCCTATGCACCTGCTTGCCGACGCCACCTTTGCCCGCGCCAGCCGCTTCTTTGCCAGCATCGATTTCTCCCGTCCGGTGCGGCACGCGGTGGATATTACGGAGTTCTCCGCTTCCTTCGATGGCCACGCCTTTAGCGCCCGCGTGCTTACCCCACGCGGCGATTCCCAGGGCACAGCCACCGCTGGGCCGCGCCCCGTGGTGGTGTGGACGCACGGCGGCGGCCATCTCATTGGTGGACCCGCAATGTATGACCCGCAGAATGCCCGCATGGCGTCCGAGCTCAGTGCCATCGTGGTGGCCCCGCGCTACCACAAATCCACCCAGGAGCCGTTCCCAGCGGACCATGATGAGTGCTACGCCGCGCTGCGTTGGGTGCAAGAACACGGCGATAAGCTGGGCGGGGATACCTCGCGCATCGCGGTCGCTGGCGATAGCGCTGGCGGCGGCCTCGCCGCGGGTCTGGTGCAGCGTGCCTTTGATGAGGGCCATCCGGTCCGCGCGCTCGGCTTGGTCTATCCCATGCTGGATCACCGCACCACGGATAAGTCCGGTGCGGTGGGCCAATTCATCTGGACGGCGGGCCCGAACCGCGGCGCGTGGTCCATGTACCTGGGAGATGACCACTTGGATGTTGACCTGCCGCCTTATGCTTCGCCAGCCACGCGCAGTGATCTTTCCGGCTTGCCGCCGACGTGGATCGGGGTGGGTGGCATCGACCTCTTCTGCGATGAATCCGTGGCCTTTGCCCAAGCCCTCGATGCGGCCGGCGTGGATACGACCCTCGACGTGTGGGCCGGCGCCTACCACGGGTTTGACCAGATTAAACCCAAGGCGCCGCAATCGCGCGAGCTTATCGACGCCCTCATTGACCACCTTCGCCGCCACCTCTAAAGTCACGTACTAAGGGAGGACGAGCGATGAAATACTACACGCACGTGTCGTGGGTCGTATTTTTCACCAGCCTTATTGTTCTTGGTCTGATTCTGGGCGGAGTCTTTGGAATAGGGACTCTAGGCCGATCCATTGTCGGACTCAGTCTTTGGATAGGGTGGCTAATTTTCGATAAATACATGCGCGACCGGAGCCGACGCCAAGAGGAAGAAGCGCCGGGCCGCTAGACGCAAAAAGCCGCCCCTCTCCGTCCAGCTGCTGTGCAGTGGGACAAAGGCGGGGGCGGCTGATGTGCTACGCGCGGCCGGGGTCGTGCGAACCGTGTGGGTTTAGAACTTAGAGAAGCGCTTGATGAGCATATCCTCCAAGCCCTTCCAAGACTCGGCGTGCTCGTTATATGGCTTGGACGGTACGTAGCCGGCGTGCTCGGTGGAGCCGAGCATGTAGCCCAAGTAGTCCTGCAGGCGCGGGTTGGCCAGCATATAGGAGTTAATGGAATCGTCGCCGGCCCAGTCGGCGGCATCGGCGCATACCTCATAGCAGCGCGCCATCTGATCGGAATCGACGGCCTCCGGGCCCTTTTCGATATCGCGCACGATGCCATTGAAGGAGTACTGGTTATCCGGGTGGACCTGTACTTCCAATTCACCGGCGTTGGCGGCGGCGACAACCTCTTCCCAGGTGGATACGCGGGCTAGGTCGTGGTCATCGTTGTCCATGATCCAGCGCACCAGGGTCTTCGGGGAATCGAAGGTGAAGATCTCGCCCCACTTGCCCAAGAAGATGGGCTTGCCGTCTAGGTAGGTGCGCAGGGTGTAGACGGACTTGGACTGCGCGGTGATCTTGATGGGATCGATGCCGGCCGCGGCCCACGGGGAATTATCGTACGGGTCAGCGGCCTCGGCGGCGGCCTTGCGCTTTTCCTCGGCTTCCTTGGCCGCTGCAGCGGAGGCGGCAGCAGCAGAAGAGATGCGCTCCTTGGCATCGGAAACCTTGGCCGCATCAAAGTCATCGCTGGAGACCACGCGGACGTGCTCATCCAGGTCCTCGATGACCTTCTTCCAGTTGCCGGCGATGACGTGGCCCACGCCGGACCACTCGCTCATGCCCTGTTCGCCGGAGTAGTGGTCGGCGCCGCGGGAGACATTGCGCAAGATGGAGTGGGAGGCGAAGAAGATGGTGGTGTGCTCTGCACCGGCGACGTCGGCAAGCGCGGAGGCTATCTCCAGGTTGCGGGCCACCGTGGATACGTTTTGGTGGCTCGGGCGACCAGCCAGCGCCTCCGGCATGCCGATGAGATCATATTCATTCCGCTCAGCCGGGGTAACGCGGTCCGCATCGCGGCCGGCAAACTGGTCCCACTGCGGGTGGTCCAGCAAATCGTGCTTGGTGCCAGACTCCACGAAGCACAGCAGCTCGGCGGGCGAGTTAAAGGCGAGGACGGCCTCGTCATCGCCCAAAAAGGCCTGCCACTCGGAGCCATTTTGGCGCCACTTGGGTGCCCAGAGGGTATAAAAATCGCCCTCGGTCAGCGAGAGCTTTACAGGTACAATTGCGCGGGTGCTCATGGCGTTTTAGTCTACCCAACGCCCTAAGCAGCGCGCGAGAGCGCACCGGCCTTAGGCCGTGGGGCGCCAAAATCCTTTGAATTGCATGCCCATATTCGTGGTGCGCAGCGGGTTGGTTTGCACCGGATCACCAGCCTCCACGATTTCGCCATTGCCGGAATACATTGCCACGTGCCCGTCCCATACCACCAGGTCACCGGGCTGCAATTGATCCGCACTGACCTGCTGACCCACCGCCTGCTGGTCCGCCGTGCGCGGCAAGTCCACTCCGGCCTGCGAATAAGCCCATTGGGTAAGGCCCGAGCAATCAAAGCCACCGTTTCCGGTGCCACCCCACACGTAGGGCTGTCCCACTTGGCTCTTCGCCGCGGCGACCGCGGCCTGCCCGGCGGCCGAACCACCCTCGGCAGAAGACTCTGGTGCGGGCGGGGGAGAAGGCGCGTCGTGTGGGGCAGCATCGGCGCCGGCCCCATCGTCCGCCGCGGATTGTTCTGGAAGAGCGGTGGCTTGCTGGGCGCCGGTGGGGCTTACGGGGGCATCGGCAAGCGCGGAGTGCACCGGCCGCTGCGCTACGAGCTGCAAGGACTGAGCGGCCGCGCTGAGATCACCCATCAGGCGCTGCACGCGGGCAGTGGCCATGCCCAAGTGCTGGGAGATAAGCGCGCGAAGCTGAGCCAGAGCGGCGGCACGCGCCGACGGATCCAGCGACAGGAAACCCAGCGCGGTGGGCAGGGCCTGGCGCACCAGCTGCGTGGCGATGCCCACCAGATCCCGGATGGTACCCGCTACCAAGGTGCGGGCCTGGCTGAGCGCGGCAGAGATGATTGCATTATCGAGATCGATATTTTTCGCCGATTCGAGTAGGGGAGCGGGATTGCCGTGGGCGATGGCGGCCAAAGGTTCGGCGGCGGAGAGATCCGGCACGCGAGGAAGCTCAACCTCCGGAAGTTGTGCCGGTTGCATGGTGGCAATCTGCTTGAGCGCGGTATCGAGCATCTACATCGCCGCCCCAAGGTGCAGGCCTAGCGAGGCATCGGTGTCTTCTGCCTCGCGCGACATCTGGAAACCGGAGTGGGCAACCTGCCCCATATCGTTGCGCAGCACGCTCATGCGCGCGCCCACATTATCGAGCGCGGCATGCACGGCCTCATTGAAAGCTGTGAATGCGGAATCTTCAGGCAAAATTGGATGGGGCGGATTCTCCCCTTGGGACTGGGCGTGCAGGTCGCGGGCGAGGTGGCGGGCATAGTCAGTATCGATCGTGAAAGGTCTCATGCCCTATTGGACTGCCCAATGGCCCATTTGGTTCCCAAAAAGTTTAAAGTGGTGGTCATGGACATCCACGTAGTAGATCACCCGCTTGCCGCCTCCCGCCTAACGCTAATGCGCGATGCGCGCAGCGATAACTCCGCGTTCCGCGCCGCCCTGAAAGACTTGGGCGCCATGCTTGTCTATGAAGCATCCCGCGACCTTGCCGTGGAAAACTTCGACTGCGCCACCCCGGTGTCTACCACCCAGGGCACCCGCCTGCAGGACCCGCCCATCATCGTGCCGATCATCCGCGCCGGGCTGGGCATGGTGGACCCGGCCCTGTCTATGATTCCGGATGCACAGGTCGGCTTCATTGGCATGGCCCGCAACGAAGAGACGCACGAGCCGGTGCCGTACCTGGAGGCATTGCCGGAGGACCTGACCGGCCGCACGGTGTTCGTGGTGGATCCAATGCTGGCCACCGGTGGTTCCCTGCTGCACGCATTGCGGCTGCTCGCTGGCCGCGGCGCCACCGATATCACCGCCATCTGCATGGTCTCGGCGCAGCCGGGTGTGGATGCGCTGGCTGAATCCGGTCTGCCGGTGCGCCTAGTCACCGCCGCTATCGATCCTTCGCTCAACGAGGATGCTTATATCGTTCCGGGCTTGGGCGATGCCGGCGACCGCCTCTACGGTCCGCGCAATATCGACCTTTAAGGTAATCTTCTCCCTGGAAAGGCGACCGCACTTTCCAGGGGGGAGAATATGAGTTTCATTCATCTAATGTGGTCGAGCTACGGCCACGGATTTTCGCAACAATTGCGGCGGGTGCGACAGCGTCGGGGGATTTCACAGCAGGCGCTGGCGGAGATTTCTGGGGTCTCTCGCAGCCAAATTTCTAATCTGGAGCGCAACGAAAATGGCGTGCACGCCATGGCCGATCCGCAGCTGTCTACGGTATATAAGCTGGCCTTGGCCCTAGAAATCCCGCCGGCGGTACTGCTGCCGGCCGGCGGGGACGTGGTGGAAGGGCATTTGACCGATTCCGCGGTGGCCGTTGCCGAGGACGTCGCGCCCTTCCCGCAAGGCTATGTGGACCGGCGTCGGTTTGCCGCCACGTGGAATGGCGCCCTGAGCTAGAGCACCCCGCATCACCACCTGAGTTACTGAACCGCATGGTCTAGTTGTAGACTTTGCACCCAGACGTATTTCAATGACAGGGAAGGCACGCGGATGATCTCGGAATTCATCAACGAGTGGTTCAATGCCCACCGTGCGGAGGTCATCGCGTGGCGGCGCCATATCCACCGCCACCCAGAAACCGCGAACCAAGAGGTGGAAACCACCAACTTCCTAGCCTCTATCCTGCAGGACTATGGCTTGCAGCCACAGCGCTTCCCACAGACCGGCCTCATGGTAGACATAGGCCCCGATACGGAGCTAGGCCGGCTGGCCTTCCGCGCCGATATCGACGCCTTGCCGGTCACGGAGGTCACTGGCTTGGAATATACCTCCGAAGTTCCCGGAAAGATGCATGCCTGCGGCCACGACGTGCACACCACCGTGGCGCTCGGTCTGGCTTGCGCATTGGCGGATTTCCAACGCGTCCACGATCTTCCGCTGGGCATTCGTGTCATCTTTCAACCGGCCGAAGAGGTATGGGTCGGCGGTGCGACCGATGTTATTGAATGGGGCGCGCTGGAGGGCGTGCATTCCATTTTCGCCATCCACGCCGAGCCCAAGCTGCGCGTGGGGCGCATCGGTATCCGCGCCGGGGCGATTACTTCTGCTACCGACGTGGTGGAGCTCAATATCAAGGGCCCAGGCGGACATACTTCCCGCCCGCACCTTTCCGCCGACGTCATCTACGCCTTGGGCAAGGTGATCACCGAGCTACCCGCGCTGCTCTCACGCCGGGTTGACCCGCGCACCGGCACCGTTTTGGTTTTTGGCCAGGTCAATTCCGGCTACGCCCCGAACGCCATTCCGGAGACCGGCAGCCTGACCGGCACCATGCGCACGGCCGATATTGGCATCTGGCGCGATATGCAAAGCCTCTTTACCGAGCTGGTGGAGCAGGTCCTCGCGCCGGTAGGCGTAGAACACGAGCTGACCTATAACCGCGGTGTTCCGCCAGTGCTTAACGACGACGTCGCAACCGCCCTGCTTGCCTCCGCCGCCCAATCCATCGACCCGCAGGCCGTCGTGCAAGCCCCGCAGTCCTCCGGCGGCGAGGACTTTTCCTGGTACCTAGAAAAGGTCCCCGGTTCCATGGCGCGGCTTGGCTGCTGGTCCGGCGAGGGCGAGCAGCATGACCTGCATATGGGCGATCTCATCGTGGATGAGCGGGCCATAGGTGTGGGCATCAAGCTCTTCGGCGCCGTGGTTGAGCAGTTCATTGGGGAGAATGCGGAGACAGACTAACGCGCTAAAAGGTCCTACACGTTAGACTCGTAAGCGACCTTTAAAGTGGAGCTGATAAAGGAGCAAGTGCGTGTTGAACCAGACCAAGCGAATTGTCATCATCGGCGGTGGCCCGGCAGGCTATGAAGCCGCATTGGCAGGCGCCAAGTATGGTGCAGAAATCACCATTATTGAAGACCAAGGCATGGGCGGTAACAGCGTTATCTTGGACTGCGTTCCTTCCAAGTCCTTCATCGCTGGTGCCAATATTAAAACCGACCTGCGCCGTGCCGAGGATATGGAACTTAACCAGGGCATTGGCCAGGCCCATCTTTCCTTGACCGCACTGAATAAGCGCGTGCAGGATCTGGCAAGCAAGCAGTCCTCCGATATCCGCGCCACCGTGGAATCCCTGGGCGCACGCGTTATCGATGGCCGCGGCTATTTCCCAGAGGACCAGGAAGCCGATGCCTTCGGCGGCCACAAGGTCACCGCCGTATTCAACGAGGACGGCCACGAGGAAACCATTAACGCAGATCTCGTCTTGGTAGCCACCGGCGCCACCCCTCGCATTCTCCCTGGCGCTCAGCCGGATGGTGAGCGCATCCTTACCTGGCAACAGGTCTACAACCTCACCGAGCTGCCGGAGCACCTCATCGTCGTCGGTTCCGGCGTCACCGGTGCCGAGTTCGTCTCCGCCTTTGCAGAGCTGGGCGTGAAGGTCACCATGGTTGCCTCCCGCGACCGTATTTTGCCGCATGACGACGCCGACGCAGCCGACGTCCTCGAGACCGTACTGAGCGAGCGCGGCGTGGAACTGGAAAAGAACTGCCGCGTGGAAACCGTCAACCGCACCGAGGATGGCAACGTCCTGGTCACCACGCAGGACGGCCGCGAAATCACCGGCTCCCACGTCATCATGTCCATCGGCTCCATCCCGAATACCCAGGACCTCAAACTGGAGAACGTCGGCGTGGAAACCGCCAAGTCCGGCCACATTCAAGTCGACCGCGTCTCCCGCACCAATATCGCCGGCATCTACGCCGCTGGTGACTGCTCGGACCTTTTCCCATTGGCGTCCGTCGCCGCAATGCAGGGCCGCGTAGCCATGTACCACGCCCTAGGTGAGGGCGTGTCCCCGCTGCGCCTGAAGACCGTGGCCAACGCCGTCTTCACCCGCCCGGAAATCGCCGCCGTCGGTTTCACCCAGGCAGAGATTGAGGCCGGCGAAGTCGCCGCCCGCACCATCACCATGCCGCTCAATACCAACCCGCGAGCCAAGATGCGTTCCCTGCAGCACGGCTTTGTCAAGCTCTTCTGCCGCGCCACCTCTGGCCGCGTTATCGGCGGCGTCATCGTTGCGCCGACCGCCTCCGAGCTCATCCTGCCTATTGCCATGGCCGTGACGAACCAGCTCACCGTGAACCAGCTGGCCGATTCCTTCGCCGTATACCCGTCCCTGTCGGGCACCATCACCGAGGCTGCGCGACGCCTCGTTGCCCACGACGATCTGGAGTAAACGAAACCAATTCCTCTCTTCGCGCCCGCACTCGATAATCAGTCGAGATCGGGCGCTTTTTCATGCGCCGCTAAAAGGTGGAGTAAGAATGCTCGGCGGTGCGATTGAGTGAAACCTGGATGGCGCGATCCGCTTGAGGAAGAGCACGCTGGGGGCAATGCTCGCGCGGGCAAGCGGTACAACCAGGGCCGATAGGGGTGGCGGCGGATACGTCTAAATTAAGCGCATCGGCGTAGACAATGCGGTCGGCCTCAGAGATATCGCAGCCTAAGCCCACGGCGAACTCTTTGCGAGGGGTTCCCCAAGATTGCGCGGTTCCTTGCACAAAGCGCCCTATCCACAGGTAGGCGTGGCCGTCTGGCATGGCGGCTACCTGGCGGGTGATGCGATTGGGCGTCTCAAAGGCGCGGTGGACTACCCATAATGGGCATGACCCGCCCGAGCGGGCGAAGTGGAAGGCGGTGGAGGATTGGCGCTTGGAGATATTCCCAGCGCGGTCGGTGCGGATGAAGGAAAAGGGCACGCCGGTAAGGCCTGGGCGCTGGAGGGTGGCCAGGCGTTGTGCGGTGGTTTCGAAACCGGTGCCAAAGTAGTTGCACAACAGGTCGATATCGTAGCGGGTCTTCTCAGCCATCGACAGGAACGGTTGATAGGGCATGGTGACCGCGGCCGCGAAGTACTGTGCGAGCCCTAAGGTAGCTAGTTCTTGCGCCTCGCCGGCAGGAAGCTCGGAGACGAGGTTATCGCAGACATCGCGGTAGGCGAGCAGGCAGTATTGGAGCGCCATTTCAAAGACCAATTGGGCTTCGGAAAGGCCGTCACGAAGCGCAAGCTCCCGGGTGTCTGGATCGAAGTCGCGGCGTGGTCCTGGCCGGGAAAAGCGGACCGTAACGCCAAGATCCTCGTGCATGCGGGACGCTAAACGGCCGCGGCGTAGCACCCGGTCACCGAGTTGGCCGGCGAGCTCTTCAGCTAGGACATCGAGCTCGTGGATGTAGTTATGGGCGTCGTAGAAAAAATCACGGACGAGCTCAAAAGGGGAGCGCTCCCGCGCTGGGGCGCGGGTGGCGACGTCGACGAAGCGGGGCATGAGCTCCGGAAAGCGCGAGGCTAGGTCGGCCAAGGAGTCTTCGGCGGCGTCGGGAAAGATGCGGCGCAGGTCGGTGATGGTGCGCGTATCGCGGTCGTCGGCGAAGTATCCGGGATCCACGTCGAAGCGCTGTGACAGTTGCATGAGCACGGTGACGGTAAGCGGGCGTTGATCGTTTTCGAGCTGGTTGAGGTAGCTGGTTGATAGTCCCAACTGTTTGGCCATCGCTACCTGTGTTAGCCCCCGCTGCTTGCGCAGTGCATGGATTCGTGCCCCCGCATAATGCTTGGTCATTGCTAGTTCGGCCACCTTTCGCCGCCGTGAACAGCAGAAACCACAAGGTTTGCAGATTCCACTGAATCGTTCCGCTAGATTACACACACCCTACTTATAGCGCAGAGCACATTCAAGCATTTAGTGTGATGTGCAACGCACCGCAGAGTGAAGGAGGACCCATCTAGTGAAGAAGCACGAGGTACGCACCCATAAATCCGCCGAGGAATTTCCCTATGAGGAACACTTGGCATACAAGGTGGCAGAAGTAGCCGCGGACCCCGTAGAGGTCCCAGCCGAGACCACCGACATGATTATTAACCGCATTATCGACAACGCAGCTGTGGCTATGGCCTCCGTGGCGCGGGGGCCTGTAACCTCCGCCCGCACCATGGCCCAGGCACACCCGGTAAGCGAGGGAGGTTCCACTGTATTTGGTGTGGATGGAGCCTACTCGGCCGAATGGGCCGCCCTAGCCAACGGCACAGCGGTCCGTGAGCTGGACTATCACGACACCTTCCTCGCCGCTGAATACTCGCACCCAGGGGACAATATTCCGCCGCTTCTTGCTACCGCGCAGCACAAGGGCCTTAGCGGCCGTGATCTTATCCGCGGCATCGCTACCGGCTATGAAATCCAGGTCAACCTCGTTAAAGGAATCTGCTTGCACGAGCACAAGATTGACCATGTAGCGCACCTCGGGCCCTCCGTGGCCGCCGGCATCGGTACCATGCTCGGTTTGGATAGGGACACGATCTACCAGGCGGTGGGCCAAGCGCTGCACACCACTACCGCCACCCGGCAATCCCGTAAGGGCCTGATTTCCTCTTGGAAAGCCTACGCACCAGCCTTCGCGGGCAAGATGGCCATTGAAGCCGTCGACCGCACGATGCGCGGTGAAGGTGCGCCGGCGCCCATCTGGGAAGGCGAGGATGGATTCATCGCGTGGATGCTGCACTCGCCGGAGCGCACTTACTCCGTCCCGCTGCCGGAGGACGGCGAGCCAAAACGAGCCATCTTGGATACCTACACCAAGGAACACTCGGCCGAATACCAGGCCCAAGCTCCCATCGATATGGCCTTTGCATTGAAGAAAACTCTGGCAGAAAGGGGACTGAGGACAGCGGATATCGAGTCCATCGTTCTGCATACCTCGCACCACACGCACTATGTCATTGGTACCGGTGCCAATGATCCGCAAAAGATGGATCCCTCTGCTTCCCGGGAGACGCTGGATCATTCCATCATGTACATCTTTGCCGTCGCCCTTGAGGACGGCGAGTGGGACCACGAGGCTTCTTATGCTCCCGAGCGTGCCAACCGCCCGGAGACCATCGAACTTTGGCACAAGATTTCCACCGTCGAGGACCCCGAGTGGACCCGCCGTTATCACTCCAACGACCTTTCTGAAAAGGCCTTTGGCGGCAAGGCTGTGATCACTTTCAAAGACGGCACGGTGGTAGAAGATGAGCGCGCCGTTGCTGACGCCCACCCGCTTGGTGCCCGACCCTTTGCACGCGAGCAATACATAGAGAAGTTCAGAAAACTCGCAAACGGCATCGTGGACGAGGCCGAACAAGAGCGCTTCCTCAACGCCGTCCAAAACTTGGAAAATCTCACTGACCTTACCGAGTTAAACGTGCGGGTGACCGATGCTCACCTCGCCGCCGCACCCCAGAAACCGGAAGGACTCTTCTAATGGCTGGACTATTTGGCTCTTTGAAAACTCCCGCGGAAAAGCGCCAGCAATTCCGCGCCGACCTTGAATCCGGCACCATTACCCGATTGCCGGGCGCGTTCAGTCCTCTGACCGCGCGGCTAATTCAGGATATCGGTGGTTTCGGCGGAGTTTATGTCTCCGGCGCGGTGCTGGCCAATGATTTGGGCCTTCCCGATATTGGCCTGACCACCTTGACTGAGGTGGCGCAACGTTCGGGCCAGATTGCCCGCGCGACGGACCTGCCCGTGCTTGTCGATGCCGACACTGGCTTCGGCGAACCCATGTCCGCCGCCCGCACCATAGCCGCACTCGAAGACGCAGGCCTAGCCGGATGCCACCTTGAAGACCAGGTCAACCCGAAGCGCTGCGGCCACCTCGACGGCAAAGAAGTGGTGGACACAGATATTATGCTCCGCCGTATTAGCGCCGCGGTCAACGAGCGGCGCGACCCTAACTTCATTGTTTGTGCCCGCACCGATGCCGCAGGAGTCAATGGCATTGATGACGCCATCGACCGTGCAAAGGCTTACGCCGATGCTGGTGCGGACCTTATCTTCACTGAGGCGTTGTATCAGCCAGCAGACTTTGAAAAGTTCCGCGCCGCTGTTGACACCCCGTTGCTGGCAAATATGACCGAATTCGGCAAGACCGAGTTGCTTTCGGCGCAACAGCTAGAAGACCTCGGCTATAACGCAGTCATCTGGCCTGTCTCCACCTTCCGCGTGGCTATGGGCGCCACCGAGGATTTCCTGCGGGATATGCATGAAACCGGCTTACAAACTGACTGGCTCGAGCGCATGCAACACCGTTCCCGCCTTTATGAGCTGGTGCGCTACGAGGAATACAACGACTTCGACCAATCCGTTTTCACCTATTCCAAAGACACCTACCGACCAACCTTCGAAAGCTAAGGAGAATTCCCACCATGTCCGATAAGAACCAGACCCCCGAAATCCGTAAGGGCCTGTATGGCGTCGTCGTCGATGAGACTGCCGTGTCCAAGGTCGTTCCTGAGACCAACTCGCTGACCTACCGCGGCTATCCCGTCCAAGAGCTTGCCCGCTATTGCTCCTTCGAGGAAGTGGCCTATCTGCTGTGGAACGGCAAGCTACCGGGGCAGGAATCCCTCATCCGTTTCTCTGCCCGCGAGAAAGCCCTGCGCCATTTGGAGCGCCATGTCATTGACCTCATCATGTCCATGCCGCTGTCGTGCCACCCAATGGACGTTCTGCGTACCGCCATTTCCTATATCGGTTCCCAAGACCCAGAGGAATATACCAAGGACTCTGAACATATCCGTCGTACCGCGCTTGAGCTAATGGCCAAGATTCCCACGATCATTGCTCTCGATATCCGACGCCGCCGCGGCGAGGGCTACATCCAACCTTCTCGCAAGAAGGGCTTTGCGGAGAACTTCCTGTGGATGGTCTTCGGTGATGAGGAAGGCTCCCCAGCTACCAACCGCGCCGATATCGAGGCCTTTGATAAGTCCCTCATTCTCTACGCCGAGCACTCATTTAACGCCTCCACCTTCGCTGCCCGCGTGGTGACCTCCACCATGTCCGATACTTATTCCGCCATCGTCGCGGCCATCGGCGCGCTCAAGGGGCCTCTGCATGGCGGTGCCAACGAGGCCGTGATGAAAAACTTCCTGGAGATTGCCGATCCTGCCAAGGCAGAAGAGTGGACCAAAAAGAAGCTGGCGAACAAGGAATTGGTCATGGGATTTGGTCACCGCGTCTACAAAAACGGCGACTCCCGAGTTCCCACCATGGAGGCCGCCTTTAAGGAGCTGGCCGAACAACATGACCAGACCCAATGGATTGAGATGTACGACATCATGGCCAAGACGATGGAGGAAAATACCTCGATCAAGATCAAGCCTAACCTCGATTTTCCCGCTGGCCCTGCCTATCACATCTTGGGTTTCGACATTGAATTCTTCACGCCAATCTTTGTGATGGCCCGCATTACCGGTTGGACTGCGCACATCGTAGAGCAGAACGAGAATAACTCGCTTATCCGCCCGCTATCCGCTTATAACGGCGAGGAGCAGCGTTCGGTTCCGCCGAAGTCCTTCTAAAACTCACAAGCTCCCCCTCCTCCAGAGACAATTTTCATTCTCGGGGTGGGGGAGTAGCCGTTTTCCACGGATAGTCTAAGGCTGGACTCGCCGCGCTAACTGATGCATCACCAGTGAGAAAACGATGACAGTCAAAGCCGAGAAGAAGAATAAACCTGGCCAAGGGGCGCCGATGTGGACAGTCCCTAGGCTATCAATAAGAATTGCCAGCAGGAGTGCTGCTGCATAGAAGCCGACAAGGATGCCAACAATAAGCAAGAACCGGGTGAACAGAGAACGTTGTTTGGCGCTACTGACCACTAAGCCGATGAAAGTGCCGATGTATCCGGTAAGTAGGTGGCCACAAATAAAGCTTCCCAAGGTCGCGACTCGAGCGAAGAGAGGCCTGAGACCGGAACTGCCAGGAGAGATAACCCACGACGAGTACATGTCTACGCCAGCGCGTAGCGCGACATAAAATGTCAGCCAAGCAATGGCGCCGAATACGAACGCGGCTAGCCATAGGGTCGCGTGCATGCTCATCAGCCACTGCTGTGGGCGCATTCCCAGTCCACGAAGGGCCCGGTATTCAGTTGCGGTGAAGGCGCAGTAGAGGCCCCAAATGAATACGGCGAGAATTCCCCAGCCAGCAGGGTTAGCGCTAATCGTTGTTGGGTCGGTGGGCAGGAAATAAGGCACGCTCCACAGCAATGCGACGATAATGCAAACGGCGATAAAGGTCTTTGTGGCGTTGAGATTAAAGGTCTTAAGCAGTTTCATGGCTAGGACTCCTCTTGTGAGGTGCGGGTGGATTCATGGGCGCGGGAAACAAGGGAATCAATGAGCTGGCCGTCGTCAAGGTAGGAGACGGTGATTTGGGTGGCGTCCACGGTATCGTCCGGAAACGGCACCGGGGACCAAGCATTAACTTTGGTGGTCGAGCCAAGCGAGGATTGGTGGAGTGGGAGGGCGTCGGCAAGCGCGAGTGCTTGCTCGACGTCTTTGGTGCTGCCCGTGAGCACTGGGTAGTGCGGCCGTTGGGATTCAAGATCGGTGGGCTTATTGACTGTGCCGTCGTGCACGGTAATGACCTGGTCAATTAAACCCACGAGATCTTCCGCCCGGTGCGAAGAGAGCACGAGTAGCCAATCCGGGGTGGCCGCGGCATGGGCGATGATGAGCTCACGCAGGCGCGTGCGCGTCGGCGCATCCAAGCCATTGAAGGGCTCATCGAGGAGGGTGACCGGTGTGCGCGCCGCCAGGGCAGTGGCACAGGCAACCAGTTGGCGCTGGCCGGTGCTTAAAGAGCGGTTCTTGCTGCGCTTATCGACGCCCATCTTATCCAACAGTTCCTCCGCATACCCCACGTCGAATCCCTCACGTACGTGCTCTGCGGCGCGCAGGTGCTGGCGCACGGTGGAACCGGAAAGCAAGATATCGGCGCCGGTGCGCGCTATCGCCACCTGCGAGGTATCGATGCTGCCCTTGGCGGGCAGGAAGCCGGCCACTGTGCGGAGGAGCGTGGTCTTGCCGGCGCCATTGGGGCCGATCAGCCCGTACATACCGGCGGTGAGATCGAGGTGCGGCACATGCAGGCGGTGCTTGCAGGTAACGTTCTGCAACTTAAGGTGCGTCATGATGGTCTCCTTCGGCTTCGATGAGGTCGGCGATGTCGCTGGCGCTTAAGCCCAGCGCGGCTCCTTCTTTGAGAAGAGGAAGGATGAAGTCTTCTCTCAGGGCTTCTTGGCGTTGGTGGCGGACCTTGTCGCGCGCGCCTTCGCGCACAAACATGCCCAAGCCGCGACGTTTTTCTAGCAGCCCTTCCTCAAAGAGGACGGTCAGTGCCTTTGCAGAGGTAGTGGGGTTGACGGAGTGGAAAGCCGAAAGCTCATTGGTGCTGGGGGCGCGTTCTCCCTCTGGGAGTTCGCCGGAAATAATCATGTCCCTGATTCCTCCTGCCAGTTGCTGGTAAATAGGCCGGGTGTCACTCATGCTGCGGCCTCTCTAGTTCGTGGCATATGACTCCCTTTCTGGTGTATGGGTTAACCACCTATGTGGGTAACCATATAACGGAAGGCACCAGCGGTCAACGGTGAGGGTAATGCGGGACGCGGTCGCGATGTAATAGTGGGCGTCCCCGTTGCGTAAGTTGTTGAATTAAAAGTTTGCAATATTTACAGAATCGCTGATCTCGTTATTACTGGTCGCCCTGCAGAAATCGCCACGTGGTGGCTCCGCTGCTGGTAAGTGTGGCGAATTAGGCGCAGAAAAGGGCAGACATTTGAGGGGTAGCCCTCTAAACTGAGATGCGGATCACCCAACAGGAGGCGTTGCACTGCGGCGTCTTCCGAGCTGAAAGGAACACAGAAGTGGCTAATCCCGCGCTTCCATCGTTCAAAAAGATTCTGGTAGCCAACCGTGGCGAAATCGCCGTCCGTGCATTCCGTGCTGCCTTTGAAACTGGGGCAAAGACCGTTGCGGTCTATCCCCGCGAAGATCGCAATTCTTTTCACCGCGCTTTTGCGGATGAAGCTGTGCGCATCGGCACTGAAGGTCAACCGGTTAAGGCTTACCTGAGTATCGATGAGGTCATTCGCGCAGCAAAGAAGGCCGGTGCAGATGCTATTTATCCTGGTTATGGCTTTTTGTCTGAGCGCGCGGATCTCGCTAGGGCTTGTGAAGACAATGGCATCAAGTTCATTGGCCCTACCCCTAGCACCCTTGACCTGACCGGCGATAAGGCTGCCGCGGTGAACGCCGCTAAGGAAGCTGGGCTGCCGACGTTGAAGGACTCGGAGCCATCGACGGACGTCGATAAGCTGGTGGAATACTCCAAGGACTTCAACTTCCCGGTCTTTGTTAAGGCCGTCGCCGGTGGTGGCGGGCGCGGCATGCGCTTCGTGGAATCCGAGGATCAGCTGCGCGAAAAGGCGGCCGAGGCTTCGCGCGAGGCGGAGGCGGCGTTCGGTGACGGCAGCGTGTACCTAGAGACCGCGGTCATCAAACCACAGCACATCGAGGTACAAATTCTGGCCGATAGCCAGGGCAATGTGGTGCACCTCTTTGAGCGTGACTGCTCGGTGCAGCGCCGCCACCAGAAGGTGGTAGAGATTGCGCCGGCGCCGTCACTGGATTCCGAGCTGCGTGACCGCATCTGCCAGGATGCGGTGAAGTTCTGTGAGCACATCAATTACGAAGGCGCGGGCACCGTGGAATTCCTTGTCGATGAGCGCGGCAATCACGTCTTCATCGAGATGAACCCGCGTGTGCAGGTGGAGCACACCGTGACCGAGGAAATCACCGGCGTAGACATCGTCAAGGCCCAGATGAATATCGCGGCCGGCGCTTCGCTGGAAGATATTCACCTCGCCCAAGACAAGATTTCCATCACCGGTTCGGCCCTGCAGTGCCGCATTACCACCGAGGACCCGAATAACGGCTTCCGCCCGGATACCGGCACGCTGACCGCGTATCGTTCGCCGGGCGGCGCCGGCGTGCGCCTGGACGGTGCAACGTCCGTGGGCGCAGAGGTTTCGCCCAACTTCGACTCCCTGTTGGTGAAGATGACCTGCCGCGGCGTCAACTTTGAGCAGGCCGTCCAGCGCGCCCAGCGTGCGCTGAATGAGTTCCATGTCTCTGGCGTAGCCACCAATATTGGATTCCTGCGTGCTTTGCTGCGCGAGCCGGACTTCACCAAGACGCGCGTGAACACGGGCTTCATTAGTGATCATCCGGACCTGCTCAAGGCTCCACCGGCAGTCGACGAATCTGGTCGCATCCTCGAGTACATCGCGGAGACCACCGTCAATAAGCCCAACGGTACGCGCCCAACGGCGCTGCGCCCCTTTGATAAGCTCCCCGAGCTAGACCTTTCCGAGCCGCTGCCGCGCGGTTCCCGAGATGACCTGCTCGAGTTTGGTCCGCAAAAGTGGGCGGAGAAGATCCGCCAGCAGAATGCGCTGATGGTTACGGATACCACCTTCCGCGACGCCCACCAGTCCCTGCTGGCTACCCGCGTGCGTAGTACCGCCCTGGTTTCTGCAGCCGAAGCCGTAGCCCGCATGACCCCGAACCTGTTCTCGGTCGAGGCATGGGGTGGTGCAACTTATGACGTCGCCATGCGCTTCCTTCACGAGGACCCATGGGTCCGCTTGGACATGCTGCGCGAGGCTATGCCAAACCAGAACATCCAGATGCTCCTGCGCGGACGCAACACTGTGGGCTATACCCCGTACCCAGACTCGGTCTGCCGCGGCTTTGTCCAGGAAGCAGCCAAGTCCGGCGTGGACGTCTTCCGCATCTTTGATGCTCTTAACGACGTCTCCCAGATGCGCCCCGCCATCGATGCCGTCCTCGAGACCAATACCACCGTTGCTGAGGTGGCCATGGCGTACTCCGGTGACCTTTCGTCGCCGAAGGAGAACCTGTACACGCTGGATTACTACCTCAAGCTGGCCGAGCAGATTGTAGAGTCCGGAGCCCATATCCTTGCCATCAAGGATATGGCCGGTCTGCTCCGCCCTGAGGCCGCTTCCAAGCTGGTTATGGCGCTGCGCAAGGAATTCGACCTGCCGGTGCACGTGCACACGCACGATACCGCGGGCGGCCAGATGGCAACCTACTATGCGGCCGCCTTGTCCGGCGCCGACATCGTCGACGGCGCCTCCGCGCCGCTGGCTGGTACCACCTCGCAGCCGTCGCTGTCCGCCCTTATTGCAGCATTCTCTCAGTCCAAGCGCGATACCGGCATCGACCTGCAGGCCGTATCGGATCTCGAGCCCTACTGGGAGGCCGTCCGCCAGCTCTACGCCCCGTTTGAGAACGGTATCCCTGGCCCGACCGGTCGCGTGTACAAGCACGAGATTCCGGGCGGCCAGCTGTCCAACCTGCGTGCCCAGGCCGTTGCCCTCGGTTTGGCAGACCGCTTCGAGGTCATCGAGGACACCTATGCAGCCGTCAATGAGATGCTGGGCCGTCCGACCAAGGTCACCCCATCCTCCAAGGTTGTGGGCGACCTCGCCCTACACCTTGTCGGTGCCGGCGTAGACCCTGCGGACTTCGCTGCCAACCCCACCAAGTTCGATATTCCGGACTCGGTCAACCAGTTCCTCCGCGGCCAGCTCGGTACCCCTCCGGGCGGTTGGCCGGAGCTGCGCGATAAGGTGCTCGATGGCCGCGAGGAAACCGGCGCCAAGGTGAGCGAGGTTCCTGCGGAAGAGCAACCGCATCTGGAATCCGATAACTCGGATGAGCGCCGTGCCAGCCTGAATCGCCTGCTATTCCCGAAGCAGTTCGAGGAATTCAACGAGTTCCGCCGCAAGTACGGCAACACCGAGGCACTGACGGATACCACCTTCTTCTATGGTCTTACCGAAGGCGAAGAAAAGGTCGTCCACTACTTCCCAGAGGACTCCACCGATCGCGCTGACCTCAAGCAGGTCGTGGTGCGTCTCGACGCCGTGGGTGAGCCGGACGAAAAGGGCATGCGTAACGTGGTTCTCAACGTCAACGGCCAGATCCGCCCGATGAAGGTGCGCGACGAGAACGCCGAATCCACGGTCGCTACCGTAGAAAAGGCCGACCCCTCCAACGAGGGCCACGTCGCCGCACCATTTGCTGGTGTGGTCAACCCGACCGCCAAGCCTGGCGACGAGGTTAAGGCCGGCGACCAGATCGCGGTCATCGAGGCGATGAAGATGGAAGCATCCATCTCCGCCACCAAGGATGGTGTGGTCGAGCGCGTGGCCATCGGACAGGCCACCAAGGTGGAAGGCGGCGACCTCATTGCCGTCATCAACTAACTGACGCACGCCAGCGCCCCGCTTCCTTCGCTCAATCCTCTAGGAAGCGGGGCGCTGTGCTATCTGCGGGTGGCTTTTCGCGATTTTCGTCCATATAAACCACCAAAACCGTCGACGAAATCCATGGTTTATATGGACGAAAGTCGTGATTCAGCGTGGAGGGGCTAAAATTTTCAGTCTAGTAGGAAAGGCAGCGCTATTGAGCCGACTAGAACCAGAAGTGTGATGGCGAAAAATGCCTTGGCCTGCCAGCGGGCGAAGTTAAACGACACGCCTGTGCCGAAGCGCTTATCCACTAGTACCGCCGGATCCTCGGGGTTGTAGTACATCACTCCCCATTTATAGAGATGGTCATTGTCTGGTGACTCTTTGTCTTCATCGGGAAAGCGGATTCCACGCAGTTGTTCAGATAATTGAGATTGTTTGTAGAGAAGAAACGCAACCAGTCCGATGCTGCCACCGATGGTAAGAACCAACATCGTGATAATGGCGGCGCCGTTGAACCGCTGAAATTGCGGTACAGGGCCGGTTACTTGCAGGAAGGCCATGCCGGCACACACGAGCAGGGTGAGAACCCCCATTCCGGTATTCGTGAAGGCGAGGTTGGCCTCGTTGCGCAGTCGAGCTTTAATGCTGCGTTCTGAACGTGGGGATACCTCACTATGCGCGATAAAAGAGCAGATGATGGCGAAAAGTAAGAGCGTTCCTAAGGCGATGAAGGAGAGAGAAAATACGCTGCCGATATTCTTTTCGCTCCAATTATCTGCCTCCATGGAAGAATTCCAGTGCACTGGAACGGGGTCAGGAATATCGGACCAGTGGGAAGCGACGATGATGGCACCGGCCGCGATACACAACAGCGAGGCGAGCATTGTTATCCACGGAAAAGTCGGCGTGGGGGTGCCTTCGAATTCGGGTGTGCCATTGGCGTTGGTGGACACACGAGCAGCGATGGTGGTTTCAACCTCGTCGAACCAACCGCCGGCCTTTTTCGCGGCGATGATGCGGCGGCGTTGAGAGATGTAGGCCCACAAGCCGCCGAGCGTTACCAAGAGGGACGGTACGGCGGCGAGGAGTGGCAATTTCCAGGCAAAGAGGGACAGAATTGTTGCCGCGATGCCGCAGCCCCAAGTACGGACCTTGTATCCAGCAAGGGCGGAGGTAACTGCACTATCGGAAAGGTAGTCCTTTGGCACGCGCACACCGAGCGGTGTGCCGGGCGAGGTAAGGGAGGGCGTTTGGGCCATAATCCAGGTAATAGCGAGAGTTGTGACGGCCATTAAAAGTGCGAAAATCATGACGATACTTCCAAGTGTTTAAGAGTGGAGCTGAGGTGGGTGTGGAGCTCATCTGGGCTAAAGCCTTGGGCACGAGCGAGCGCGACTACTCGGCCTAATTGCTCAGCTAGTTGTCTTTCTTGCGCCTCGGTGTGAGCGCCGGGTCTGACGATGGAGCCGGAGCGGCCGGCGGTTTCTACGAGGCCGTCAGAAACCAAGAGATCGTACGCCTTCTTCACGGTGGCTGGGTTGATGCCTATGTCTTTGGCGACGCGGCGGACGGGGTCTAGCTTGTCACCATCAGAGAGCTGGCCGCGAGCTATGGCCAGTACTAATTCATCGTGGATTTGTTGGAAGACGGGGACATCTGAATCGGGGTTGAGGTTAATGAACATCTGTCACCTCCAATCTTTATTCTGTATTACTTATAGTAACACAAACTGTGTTATGTGAAGTAATACAGAATAAAGCTCAAAAGAAATCCCCAGGTATGTTCCACTTATTGAAGTGGCGTACCTGGGGAAAGTGCAGGGTGGCTAAAAGAAGAGAACCACGGCTATGGCCGCAATGCCGTAGCCACCGCGCAGGAAGTAACCGAAGACTTCGGGGGAGAATGAAGCGCCGAAGCCACCGGTGTCGATGATATTCATGGTGGTCACTCGCGCAGGGCGGGAGCGCTTGAAGGAGGCATAGGTAAGTCCTAAACAGCACGCGGCGAGTACGAGTATCGGCAGCTTCCACATGGCGGCGATGAAGGCGGTACCGAGAACGGCGGCACCGGCTGTCGCGGTCAGGGGAAGTCCCCAGTCGGGCCAGGCTCCGTCGATGATGCGGCCGAAGGATGCGGCGCGGCCGGTGGCGGCGCCGACGATGGTCCATGCGGCAGCGAATGCTATGAGCGCCAGGCTGCCGAGTTGTGGGGCAAGACCCAGAGTGAGGCCGATGACAGCTACCGCGCCGAGCGGGATGTACCAGCGGCGGTATAGGCGCCGGAAAAAGAGGCGGCTGGGCGACGCCGTGGCGCGCGAGCTGGGGCCCAGGCGCGCCGACTGGGAGGCGATGGCATCGGCAGAAACCTCAGAATCCAAAAGCCCAAAGGAGGACGAGCCGACGGCACGGGTGCGGCCCGCACGAAGAAGCGAGGCGAGATTAAAGGAACGCCAGCCGATCGCAATGCGCAGCAAGGGCAGGGCCATCGCCGCATAGAACGGAAGGTGCAGCGACGTGCACAGGGCTAGGCCGAGGAGACTTACGCCGGCGAGCTGGGCAATGGACAGCTTATCGACGCCCCGCATACGCCCCCGCGGCCTATCCACATAGACCCACCGGCCCAGGGAAAGGCTGCGCAGCGGATAGAGCGCCTCGAGGAGAACGATGAGGGCGAGGGAGCCGAACGCAGCGCCGATGGTCGCAGTGGCGGGCAGGGACGCGGCGGTGCGCTGCGCGAGCGAGGGCAAAACCTCGGCGGCATTCTGCCAAGCGTAGACACTGACGCTCGCGATGAGCGCCGCGATGAAAGCGTAATAGATAGCTGAAGAGGCGTGGGATAAAAGCTTCATGAAATCTCCACCACTTCATCACAGGCATCGAAGATGGCCGGGGAGTGGGAGGCCAGCACTACACAACGGCCCTCGTCGGCGAGGTGGCGCAGCTCCTCGGCCAAGAAGGCGGTCCAGGTGTGGTCAAGGTGACGCTCGGGTTCGTCGATAAGCAGGGCCTTGGCCGGCTGATAGAGCTGGGCGGCGAGGTAGACGCGCTGACGCTGGCCCGAAGAAAGGTCGCTGACCGCGGAGTTTAGGATGGCGTCGTCGATGGCCCAGAGCTCATGGACCTCGGCAAAGTCCACGCCGGAGCGGCGCGAAAGCAGGGTGAAGTGCTCGCCGACGGTGAGGTCGGGCAAGAAGACCGGGTCCGCGACTGCGATCACGGAGCCGGCCGCTTCTGCGCTGCCGGGTGCGGCACCGTCGAGGGAGACGGTACCTTTTAGTGGGGTAATTTCGCCGCTTAAGGTCTGCAGCAGCGTAGATTTACCCGCACCATTGGGGCCCTTCAAGCCGTATACGCGCCCAGCGTCGAAGGTGCGACTCAGCTGCCCTAAAGCGGTGGAATGTCCATAAGTTGCATCTATTTTCAGCATTGTATCCAGGTTAGCAGAGGGTGGCCGGACCTAGGGGCGAGCTAGAAGCGGCGGAAGAACTTGCCGGGTGCGAGTTCCTCGAATCCGGGCAGGGCCGTGGCAGAAGAGATGCCGGGGGCAGTCTGCTCGGCCGCGAGGTCGATAGCGTTGGTAATAAGCAACTCGCGGGCGGCGGGGTCATCGCTGGAGACGATGAGCTCGGGAATGTCCTCGGGGTCGAAGGGGGTGAGCCAGGTGGCGTCGTCAAGCGGGTGCGCCGAGGGATCGCCCAAGAAAGCTGGGCCCTTATCGGCGGCGGGGTAGTAGCGCAGGAGCGCGGCGCCGCGGGGAGCAACGGTGGGGTCCTCGTTGGCGGACATGGGCAGGGCGATGACCCCGCCGTCCACAATGGGGGACCAGTCCGCAATAGAAGAAGGGAAGAGGCCCGCAAGATAATCGCGGTCCTCTTCCTTGGCCAAGCGCACGCCGAGGGAAGAATCAGTCATTCTTCCAAGGCTAGCGGGGCAGGCTACTTGATTTCCAGCAGTACGCTGCCCTTGGTGGTAGAAGCGCCTGCTTCTACGGCCAAGCCGGTAACGGTGCCGGCCTTATGTGCCTTGACGGGGTTTTCCATTTTCATGGCCTCGAGCACGAGGAGGACTTCGCCCTCGGCAACCTCTTGGCCTTCTTCGACGTTGACCTTGATGACCGTGCCCTGCATTGGGGAGGTAACGGCGTCGCCGGATACGGCGGCCTTGGCGCCAGAGCCCTTACGCTTCTTCTTTTTGCGTGGGGTGCCGTTGGCGCCGAAGGAGGCAGGGAGGGCAACCTCGATGCGGCGGCCGTTGATTTCCACGGTGTGCACCTGGGAAGGCTCCGCCTCGGCGGCCTCTGCATCGGTGGACTCATCGTGGGCGGGCAGCTGGTTATCCCATTCCTCTTCGATCCACTTGGTGTAGACGCCGAAGTTGCCGTCTTCTGCAGCGAAGGCGGGGTCAGCAACGACAGCCTGGTCAAACGGGATAACGGTGGGCAGGCCCTCCACCGTGTACTCGGACAGGGCGCGGGCGGAGCGACGCAGCGCGGTCTCGCGGTCTGGGCCCCAGACGATGAGCTTGGCCAGCATGGAATCGAATTGGCCGCCAATGACGGAGCCCTGGACGACGCCGGAATCAACGCGCACGCCCGGACCCGCTGGCTCGGAGTACTTCACGATGGTGCCAGGGGCCGGCATGAAGTTTGCCGCGGCATCCTCGCCGTTGATGCGGAACTCGAAGGCATGGCCACGCGGGGTGGGGTCTTCCTTCAACGAGAGCTCGTGGCCCTCAGCAATACGGAACTGCTCGCGTACGAGATCGAGGCCGGTAGTTTCCTCGGAAACTGGGTGCTCCACCTGCAAGCGGGTATTGACCTCCAGGAAGGAAATGAGGCCATCGGCGCCCACCAGGTATTCCACGGTGCCTGCGCCGTAGTAGCCGGCCTCGCGGCAGATGCGCTTGGCGGACTCGTGGATGGAGGCGCGCTGCTCATCAGTGAGGAAAGGAGCTGGGGCTTCTTCGACCAGCTTTTGGAAGCGGCGCTGCAGGGAGCAATCGCGCGTGCCGACGACGACTACGTTGCCGTGCTTATCCGCCAGTACCTGGGCTTCGACGTGGCGCGCCCGATCCAGGTAGCGCTCTACGAAGCACTCGCCGCGGCCGAAGGCGGAGGTTGCTTCACGGGTAGCAGATTCAAAGAGCTCCGGGATTTCCTCTGCGGAGTAGGCGACCTTCATGCCGCGGCCGCCGCCGCCAAAGGCAGCCTTAATGGCTACGGGCAGGCCGTATTCCATGGCGAAGGACTGCACTTCATCTGCGCCGGCTACCGGATCCTTGGTACCTGGGGCCATGGGGGCCTCGGCGCGCTCGGCGATGTGCCGCGCGGTGACCTTATCTCCCAAATCACGGATGGACTCGGGTGAGGGACCAATCCAGGTCAGGCCGGCGTCGATGACGGCCTGGGCAAAGTCGGCGTTTTCAGACAAGAAGCCATAGCCGGGGTGGATGGCATCGGCGCCGGACTTTTCTGCGGCGTCCAGAATCTTGTCAAAGACGAGGTAGGACTCGGCAGAAGTGGTGCCGCCGAGGGCAAAGGCTTCGTCGGCAAGCGAGGCAAAAGGTGCCTGGGCGTCTGGCTCGGCGTAGACGGCGACGGAGGCAATGCCAGCGTCGCGGGCCGCGCGGATCACGCGAACGGCGATCTCACCGCGGTTCGCCACGAGAACCTTAGAGATCTTTTTGGTTTCTACTGCCACGGCAGCAACCTCCTGAACACATTAGGTTGAATACGCAATCTATTCTTGCACACAAAAGCATGAGTTAATTTTCACGCACGCGAGTGGGGATATTTTTGAACAAAAATAAACCCACATCCATGCCGGATATGGGTTTATGTGGCGAAACCGAAAAGTTAACGCTCAATCGGCATTTTCACCATATTGCCCCACTCAGACCACGAACCATCGTAGACCTGCGTCTTTGTGAATCCCAAAAGATGCGTCAACACAAACCAGGTGTGCGCGGCCTGCGCGCCCACGTGGGAGTAGAGGATCGTTGCAGATTCAGGCTCCAGCATGCCGTAGTTGACCTTGAGCTCCTCGGCCGAACGGAAGCAGGAGTTGGGATAGTTGGAACGGTCCCACTCGAGGTTAATGGCGCCCGGGATGTGGCCGTGGCGCATGGTGGTGCCGTAGGCGGAATCGCCATTGGGATCGTGCTCGGTAGCCTCGCCCGCAAACTCCTCTGGGGAGCGGGTATCCACGAGCGCTCCTTCGGACTCGCGCACCTGGTCTACGAAGGCACGCAGGACGGAATCATCGCGGCTTACCTCGGGGTATTCGGATACGGGGAAGTCCGGCACCATGAAGGAAGTATCGCGTTCTTCGGCCATCCAGGCATTGCGGCCACCATCGAGCAGGCGAACATCTTTGTGGCCAAAGAGGGTAAATACCCACAGGGCGTAGGCAGCCCACCAGTTGGACTTATCGCCATAAAGGACAATCGTATCGTCGGCATTAATGCCCTTGTCCCGCATCAAGGCAGTGAACTCTTTGCCATCGATGAAATCGCGAGTAAGTGGGCTCAATAGTTCCGTGCGGAAGTTGATGCGGGTGGCGGTGGGGATATGGCCAATGTCATAGAGGAGCGAGTCTTCATCGACCTCGATGACACGCAAGCCCTTGATACCTAGGCGTGCGGACAGCCACGGTGCAGACACGAGGCGCTCGGGGTGTGCGTATTCCTGAAATGGGGGATAGGGATCAACGTCAGCCACTGTCCGCCTGCCTTTCCTATAAGGGTTAGTATTTCGCTCCCACCACTTTAACCCGAATTTTCCCGTGGTGATCACTCGGGGATCATGCCTGTGGTGTGCGATACAGGGCTCGGCCGGGGAAATAGGGTCGCTGGCCGGCGGGGTTAGACAGAGGGGGCAGTTGGCCGCGCGGTGGAGAAAAAGCTGGGATAAACTCCGGATATGGTGCGACAACGTGCTATGAACACCACCTAAGAAGGGAACTGCTAGTGCACAAGGCAATCGTTGTATTTGAGGTAGAGGGCGGCTCCGATAAAGGCGCAGACGGTCACCGTAAGGACACCATGCCGATCGTCAACGCGATCAAGGAACAGGGCTGGGATGCGGAGGTTATCTACTTCCACCCAGACAACGCGGAAGAGATCTACGCCCAGGTTTCTGAAAACTTTGATGCTTATATCTCTCGCGTGAACCCAGGCAGTATCCCCGGTGGCGAGAAGGGCTATTTCGAATTGCTCACCAGGTTGGCAGATGCCGGCCTGGTAGGTATGTCCACCCCGGCGGACATGATGGCCTACGGCGCCAAAGATGCACTGGTCAAGCTCAATGACACCCCGCTGGTACCGGAAGATACCGCCGCGTACTACGAGGTAGAAGAGCTGCATAACACTTTCCCCACCTCGCTGTCTTATGGTGAGCGGGTGCTCAAGCAAAACCGCGGTTCCACCGGTGAGGGCATCTGGCGCGTGCGTCTCGCGGATCAGGAGCTTGCCCAGTCCGTAGAACCGGGCACCGCGCTCCCGCTCGACACCGCCCTGAAGTGCACCGAAGCAGTAGACAATCAGACCCACGACTACAAGCTGGGCGCCTTCATGGACTTCTGTGACCAGTACATTGAGGGCGATAACGGCATGCTGGTGGACATGCGCTTTATGCCGCGCATTGTAGAGGGCGAAATCCGCATCCTGCTCGTGGGCAATGAGCCGGTATTTATCGTGCACAAGAAGCCAGCGGAAGGCGGCGATAACTTCTCCGCAACGCTCTTCTCCGGTGCCAAGTACACCTACGATAAGCCGGAATCGTGGCCGGAACTGCTGGAGATGTTTGAGAAGGCGCGCCCCGTTATCGCAGAGAAGCTCGGCGATACCAAGGATGTTCCGCTGATTTGGACTGCGGACTTCATGCTTGACGACGCCCCCGATGGCACCGACACCTACGTCCTCGGCGAGATCAACTGCTCCTGCGTTGGCTTCACTTCCGAGCTGGACATGGGCATCCAAGAAAAGGTTGCCGCCGAGGCGATTCGTCGCGTTCAGGACGCGAACGCCTAGCGCACGCTGTATCCTGCCAAGTGGCCCCACGGGTGACCGTGGGGCATTTTCCTACCATCCCCTAAAGCATTTTCTAAGGACCAGATTATGGCTGATAATGATTTCAACTCCGACGGGTTTCCGAAGGATTTTTCTCCGCGCGATTTTTCCGAGACCCCGCGTCACCACGCCGAGGACGCTGCGAAAAGCACCGAAGGCACCGGTGCCTCCGAGGTGAATGAGACCAAGGAATTCGGACCTACCGATGCCAAAGAGACGAAGTCTTTCGGCCACACCGATAAGCCTGGTGAGCCTGGAAAATCGAGTGACCTTTCTTCCCCGCAGCCGAGCGCGCAGGACAGCTCCTCTGACTTCTGGGCCTCCTCGAAGTCCTCCACCCCAAGCGAAGGCGCTGCCTCCCGTGCGCATAATCCATTTACTGATTCGTCGTCGGACGCTGCTGCGAACGGCAACCAATTCGGGTCTGCCCAGTCCGCTAGCGATCAGCCGGTTTTCGGCGGTTACACCCAACAGCAGGGTACGAGCCAGGGATTCGGACAGTTCCCCCAGGCTAGCGATGCTCCTGCCGATTCCGGCCAGACGCTTGGCGATAAGAAGAGCCAGATGAGTGACGCCCTCAAGGGCTTGGGCAAGAAAGACGGCCTATTGGGCGGTCTCTTTGAGTTCGAGTTCAAGCACTTCCTGACACTCACCCACGTGAAGGAAATCTACAAGGTTGCCATGATTCTTGGTGGCATCATGTGGATCCTTCACCTCCTCGGTGCCTTCTTGTTCGCCACCGGCATGGGCATTTATGGCATTCAGGAAGATTCCGCGTCCGCGATCTTCGGAAGCATCTTTGCTTTCATCTTCCTGGCGGTACTGAGCACTGTCATCTACTACGCAATCATGGTTGCCATCAGGCTATTCCTGGAAGCGATGGTGGCTAACGTGCGCATTGCACAAAACACCGGCGATATCCTGGACAAGATGGACTAGCACTGTCATGAGCTGCTTGCTCAATTACGGGAGCAAAGGCGAGCGCCCCAGCGGGATTGAACTGCTCCCCATTAGTTGGACTGAGAAATCAGTTTCCGATTAGTGGGGAGTAGTTTTCATTGAGAGCTCGAAGT
>NZ_JASPHM010000049.1:0-292 GCF_030229215.1 Corynebacterium sp. MSK150 | reverse complement strand
AAGTCCCGCAATTTTTTTAGATATGCGTTTTCCGCTTCCAACCGCGCGATCTGGCGACGCAGCTTCGCTTCCTCCGAGAGCGGCTTCGGCGTGACCGAGCCCTTGGGCCTGCCCTTCGGCTTCGGTTTTAGTGCCTCATCGCCACCATTACGCCATTTCCTCGACCATCCGCTGACCAGCTTCTCTGATGACAGGCCAAACTCGCGCGCAAGATTCATCGCTGTCTCACCAGAAAGGTGGCGTTGGACAACTTCCTTCTTGATTTCGAACGAATACTGCTGCTTAGTCGGTT
>NZ_JASPHM010000048.1:0-324 GCF_030229215.1 Corynebacterium sp. MSK150 | reverse complement strand
GTCAACAAGCCTTATGGTCAGGCACAAAAAAGGGGGATAATGCCCCAGACACCCAACAATGCACCAACATACAAACATTATTTTTTAATCAACTGTGCATGGACAACGTGTGTCACAAAGCGCCATTCAAACACTCGGCTTGCCTCATCAGGTGTGTGTTTCACCCGGACAATTTTCAATAATAAAAGTTGGCAGTATGACACTCGCATACTCAACCAACCACAGGGTGCAACTGCACCCACAAATAAAAGCTCCTTAGAAAGGAGGTGATCCACCCGCACCTTCCGGTACGGGTACCTTGTTACGACTTCGTCCCAATCGCCG
>NZ_JASPHM010000047.1:0-407 GCF_030229215.1 Corynebacterium sp. MSK150 | reverse complement strand
AGTCTCCCACCTATCCTACACAAACCGAACCAAACACCAATACCAAGCTATAGTGAAGGTCCCGGGGTCTTTTCGTCCTGCCGCGCGTAACGAGCATCTTTACTCGTAGTGCAATTTCACCGGGCCTGTGGTTGAGACAGCAGAGAAGTCGTTACGCCATTCGTGCAGGTCGGAACTTACCCGACAAGGAATTTCGCTACCTTAGGATGGTTATAGTTACCACCGCCGTTTACTGGGGCTTAAATTCTCAGCTTCGCAGTCAAAGACTACTAACCGGTCCTCTTAACCTTCCAGCACCGGGCAGGCGTCAGTCCATATACATCAACTTAACGTCTTCGCATGGACCTGTGTTTTTGATAAACAGTCGCTTCCCTCTATTCTCTGCGACCCCACAACGCTTCCAGCCG
>NZ_JASPHM010000046.1:0-413 GCF_030229215.1 Corynebacterium sp. MSK150 | reverse complement strand
TTGTTGTAGTAGATCTTTTCTTCGGTGAGTGTGTAGGCGGCGATTTGTGCCCCGGTGGCGGTTATTTTGATGTCGACGTGGTTGTCGACGCAGACCATTGTGATGGGTTCTCCGCCCCATCTGCGTCCGATGTAGAGGCGGCGTAGTTTGCCGCCCCATCGCAGGGTTGTTTTGCCGTTGGTGCCTACTTTGTCGGTGCGTAGGCGGTAGTCGTGGTCTGGTTTGATTTGTGTTGGATGCGCTTTTGGTAGGGCTGTATAGGCTTCTGCGGGGGTGGTTCTGTTTAGGGCTCTATGGGGTCGTTTTAAGTTGTAGTATTCGATGATTTCTTTTAGCTGAAGTGTCCCAGGTTTTGTTCCGTTTGAGTAGATGGGAAAATCTGGAATATGCCGAGAAAATTTGACCAGGATGCG
>NZ_JASPHM010000045.1:0-422 GCF_030229215.1 Corynebacterium sp. MSK150 | reverse complement strand
CTGCCTTGGGGATCGAGGACGCAGGCGTGGTGGAAGTATTTGCCGACGTCTACGCCAATGACGAAGTCATAGGCCATGGGTGTGTTCCTCCTAGCGATGAATTAGAAGTTGGACTATTTGAGCTTCATCGCTGGGGGTGGTCGGACATACTTAGTACTGGCATCTACATTACTGTGAGACCTCATACCACCTGGGCTGGGTCAGGTTCCTATTGAGCTGTTTGAGTATGTCACTGTCTTCGGCGGCATCACCCCCGGATCATTTTCAGACAGGGGCGGGAATAAGCCATACCGAAGCCAGCGACTAGTTCTACTGTCCTTTCAGACGGAGGGAACGGAAATAAACATAGCCCGCCCAATCGGGTGGACAGACTATGAATCTTCGGTGCCCTGAGGTGGAACTGCTAACAACGAAATGGGGGG
>NZ_JASPHM010000044.1:0-456 GCF_030229215.1 Corynebacterium sp. MSK150 | reverse complement strand
AATTGCGAGACTTGAGGAACCAGGGACACGCCTGAAAGCCCAGGCAATCGTCATCCTCAAGTCACACCACCGCTTGGACTACCTCCTGGATGCGGCCGGCATGGCACGCTCGACATTCTTCTACCACCAAAAACGACTCACCGCACCGGATAAACATGCCGAGCTCAAACAAGCGATCCGGGACAGTTTTCAGCGCAACAAACACCGCTACGGCTACCGGCGGGTACTGCTCGACCTGCGTAACCAGGGCTGGGTGGTCAACCACAAACTTGTCTACAAGCTCATGCGCGCCATGGGCTTGAAAGCCAAGATCCGCCAGCGCAGGCCCTACATCTCCTACACTGGCACAATCAGCTACATCGCTGAGAACACACTCGAGCGCAACTTCACCCCCGATAGGCTCAACACTGTCTTCGTCAGCGACGTCACCGAGTTCAAAGTCGCTGGCCGCAAGGT
>NZ_JASPHM010000043.1:0-461 GCF_030229215.1 Corynebacterium sp. MSK150 | reverse complement strand
TGGCCCCCGAAAGTTGGACTGGTTTAATTCTAGGCGGTTAGGGCTTCAAGGGTCTGATTTCGATATTGCATCGGGGTTAGACCCTTGAGTCGTTGTTGGATGCGTTCGGTGTTGTACCACCGGATGTACTCGTCGATTGCCTGGTTGAACTCTGCGACGGTGTCGAAGGCTTCTCCGTGGTACATCTCGGTTTTCAGGTGGCCGAAGAAGTTCTCCATGACCGCGTTGTCGTAGCAGTTGCCTTTGCGTGACATCGATTGGACTCCCTGGTGCTGGCTAATCAGGGTGCGCCATGATGAGTGCTTGTATTGGAATCCTTGATCGGTGTGGATCATCCAGCCCGGCTCTGGAGCACACGCTTTGATCGCCTGCGCCAACGAAGCCGAGGTAAACGCCGTAGACGGCGATGTGGCCACTGTGTGGGCGACGATTGAGCGGTCGAACAGGTCCATCACCGGTGA
>NZ_JASPHM010000042.1:0-468 GCF_030229215.1 Corynebacterium sp. MSK150 | reverse complement strand
CACCACAACGTGCGCAAGGCCTACAACAGCCTCAACCATCTTTGGCGGTCCGAGATGCTGTTTGTCTACCTCAACCCGCCAGCAGG
Organism: Corynebacterium sp. MSK150; assembly: GCF_030229215.1. Taxonomy (NCBI): domain Bacteria; kingdom Bacillati; phylum Actinomycetota; class Actinomycetes; order Mycobacteriales; family Corynebacteriaceae; genus Corynebacterium; species Corynebacterium sp. MSK150. The sequence continues at coordinate 382 of NZ_JASPHM010000042.1, read as the reverse complement.
AGTCCTTGCGCCCGAGCGGATCAAATCCACCACCAACAGCTTAGAAGGCGGCATCAACGCCCAGCTCAAACTGCTCGCCAGAACCCACCGCGGCAGATCAGGCGAACGACAACGCCGCATGCTGGATTGGTGGCTCTACTTAAAAACGGAACTGCCTGACGATCCAGTACGAATCGCCAGGCAGTCCGACTGGGGCCAGGGCCAACTCGCCAAAGTATCCACCCTGACCCAAACCGAGAACCAAGCCGACCACGAAACAGGACGCCCAGCCCTCTACGACAACGCTATCGACACCGACTACACCCACTCAATCGGCATTCAAAAAGGCCAAATCTAACCCCCGCGACACGCCGAGCCAGACACACATTTTGACCCTTAACCC
>NZ_JASPHM010000041.1:0-481 GCF_030229215.1 Corynebacterium sp. MSK150 | reverse complement strand
GGGTTAAGGGTCAGAAAGTGTGTCTGGAAACGGGGATTTTTAGGCTCTGACCTTTGAGTTAACGTCAAATATACGCTTCGGGAGCATATATCTGGCCTTGGGAGGCTAAAACCCCGGTGTGGCTGCCAATCTGTGGTAGAAGACGGTCGTTCGACCACACTGCTACTGCGGTGAAGATACAAAATGCAACAAATCGGACAGCCGAAGCTTCGACCGATGGCGGTTTTAACCAGGTGGCTCTCCGCCATCAAGATTCACTCCCGATGCCCCCAATGCAGCAGTATTTGCCCAGCCCATCGCCTGCTGCGCTGCGCCGACAACCTGAACGGAACTAGCTCACAGAATTGTCTCTAGTGTCGCGCACGTTGGGACGGTTGCGTAGTAGAAGCTGCCTAGCCGGTGTTTCCTAGCGCACCGTCGGCCGTACTGATTATCCCAACGACTAGGACTTCACTTACACCGTCTACGCCCAGTCAGCCGG
>NZ_JASPHM010000040.1:0-515 GCF_030229215.1 Corynebacterium sp. MSK150 | reverse complement strand
TTGCCGCGGCTTCGGCGGTGTACTTGAGCCCCACTACATTGTCGGCGCAGAACCACTCGACCAGTGAGCTATTACGCACTCTTTCAAGGATGGCTGCTTCTAAGCCAACCTCCTGGCTGTCTTCGCGATCCCACATCCTTTTCCACTTAGTACACCCTTAGGGGCCTTAACCGGCGATCTGGGCTGTTTCCCTCTCGACTATGAAGCTTATCCCCCACAGTCTCACTGCCGTACAACACAATTAGTGGCATTCGGAGTTTGGCTGACATTGCTAAGATTGTAGTCCCGCTCAACCAACCAGTCGCTCTACCTCCACCAAGCTATAATACGACGCTGCACCTAAATGCATTTCGGGGAGAACCAGCTATCACGGAGTTTGATTGGCCTTTCACCCCTACCCACAGCTCATCCCCGCAGTTTTCAACCTACGTGGGTTCGCGCCTCCACAACCTCTTACAGCTGCTTCACACTGGCCATGGGTAGATCACCCCGCTTCGGGTCCAGGACATGCCACT